>DPZQ01000170.1 GCA_003536295.1 Rhodobacter sp.
GGCATGCGCCTTCCCATCGAAAGCCATGTGCTACAGGCCTTTGTCACCGAGGGGCTGAAGCCCTGTATTGATCACGTCATAAGCTTTGGCATGGGGCATTTTTATATTAGCCAATCAGACAAGGGTGGTTTGGTCTTTGGCGGCGACTTAGATTTTTACGCCTCTTACGCAGCGCGAGGTAATTTACCGATGGCGGAACACGTAATGGAAGCGGGCATGGCTTTGATGCCGATGATTGGGCGCGCAAAGGTTTTGCGCTCTTGGGGGGGCATCATGGATATGACTCCCGACGGATCGCCCATCATTGATAAGACCCCCATCGGAGGACTTTATATTGATTGTGGTTGGAACTATGGCGGCTTTAAGGCCGTACCCGCCTCGGGCTGGTGCATGGCCCATTTGATGGCCACAGATCAGCCCCATCCGGTAGCGGCCAAATTCCGTCTTGACCGTTTTGCCACAGGCCATCTTCTGGACGAAGAAGGCACAGGCAGCCAACATAACTTGCATTAAGGCATATCATGCGCATAACCTGCCCCCATTGTGGCCCCCGTGATCGGCGTGAATTCACTTATTACGGCGACAAGGCCTATTTAACCCGCCCTGCTCTTGAAGATGCTCGAGGATGGGATGGTTTCTTGCATTTACGTGACAATATCGCGGGTGAGGTGCAAGATCTTTGGTATCATGAGCTGGGCTGCGCCGCTTGGATCTTGGTCACCCGTAACACGGTGACCCACGAGATTAACCACACCAGCTTAATCGCACAGCTCCACTTAACAACATCACAAAAAGGTACGAAATGAGGCTAGATCATTTAGGCGCAATTGATCGTTCTATGCCCGTCAACTTTGAATTTGATGGCGTGGCCTATAGCGGCTTTGCGGGTGATACTTTGGCCTCTGCACTGCTGGCAAATGGGGTTAAGCTCACAGGACGCAGCTTTAAATACCACCGCCCACGCGGGATTTTTACCATCGGCTCTGCCGAACCCAATGCGATGATTACCCTGATCGAAGGCGCCCAGCGGACACCGAATTTGCGCGCAAGTATGATTGAAATTTACGAAGGCATAAGAGCATTTAGCCAAAACAACTGGCCCAGTTTGCGTCATGATGTGATGGCCATTAATGACGTATTTTCGCCTTTTTTAGGTGCGGGTTTTTATTATAAAACCTTTATGTGGCCGCGCAAGTTTTGGGAAAATATTTATGAACCTGTGATCCGGCGGGCTGCAGGTCTTGGGTCTTTGGCGACAGAACCAGACCAAAGCGTCAGTGAAAAAGCTTTTGCGCATTGCGATCTTTTGGTGATTGGTGGGGGGCCTGCAGGCTTGTTGGCGGCACGAACGGCGGCGCGTGCAGGGCTTGATGTGATTTTGGCAGATGAAGATACCACTCTTGGCGGTCGTTTGCTTTATGAACAAGAAGAGATTGATGATGCGCCCGCCAGCCTTTGGCTTCAAAAGCTTTTGATTGAATTGCGCGCCCTGCCCAATGTGCGGCTTATGACACGCACTACCGTCACAGGTTTATATGATGGCGGCACATTTAGCGCACTGGAACGGGTGAGTTTGCATATGCAGCCTGCGGGAGATCTACCACGCGAATGTTTCTGGCGCATCGTGGCTAAACACGCCATTTTGGCTGCAGGCGCCTTGGAACGCCCCATTGCTTTCGCCAACAATGATCGCCCCGGCATTATGCTGGCTAACGCTGTACGCGGCTATGTGAACCGCTTTGGGGTCGTGCCGGGGCTAAAGGTCAGTATTTTTGCCAATAACGATGATGCGCGCCGCACTGCCCGCGATCTGATGGCCGCAGGGGTTAATGTAGTGGCTATATTAGACAGTCGCGCCGATGCGCCGAGCGCAGAGAATTGTCCCGTTTACCTTAAGGTGGAAATTCTAAACACCGAGGGGCGTCACGGCCTGACGCATTTACGCTTTCGCCACGCGGCAGGAGAAGCATATCTGGCCACCGATTGTCTAGGCCTGTCGGGTGGCTGGAACCCCAGCTTACATTTAGCATGCCATATGAATGGCCGCCCCGCGTGGAACGATGCGATTGCTGCCTTCGTCCCAAGCGTTGACATGGTCGCAGGCCTGACTACTGCGGGGGCCGCTGCTGGAGTCTTTTCAACGCTTGGGGCGATGCGCTCAGGGCAAGACGCGGCGCTGGCAGCCCTTATCTCCCTAAAGGTCAAAGCGCCTGCCAAATCCAAACTTCGCCTGCCAGATGCGGACGATGCAACCTACCGTATCACACCCCTTTGGGCCCAAAAATCTGATACGCGGGCTTGGGTTGATTTGGCAAATGACGTCACCACCAAAGACATAGACCTTGCCGTACAAGAAGGTTTTATAAGCGTTGAGCACATGAAGCGCTACACTACCCAAGGTATGGCCCCCGATCAGGGAAAAAGCGCTAATGTGCTTGCGTTGGCTTATTTGGCCGATACCTCGGGGCGTGAAATTGCGCAAACAGGCACCACCACCTTTCGTCCCCCCTTCGCGCCGCAATCCATTGGTGCGATGGGCGCGGGGGGCCAGAAAAAAGGCTTTGCCCCCGAGCGATTCTTGACCTCGCACGCGGCCTCGGTCTCGCTAGGCGCACCTATGATAGAAGCGGGGCTTTGGTATCGGCCAAGCTATTTCCCGCAAAAAGGTGAAACCACCTGGCGCGAGACCTGCGACCGCGAAGTAGGCTTGGTGCGCAGCGCCGTGGGGGTGTGCGATGTGTCGACCTTGGGGAAAATTGACATCCAAGGCCAAGATGCGGCGCGTTTTTTAGATTTCATCTACACCAATACCATGTCTACCCTGCCAGAAGGGCGGGTACGTTACGGTATAATGCTGCGCGAAGATGGTCATGTACTTGATGATGGCACCACCGCGCATTTGGGGCCTAACCACTATCTGATGACCACAACCACTTCAGCGGCAAGCCAAGTGATGCGCCATCTTGACTTTGTCCATCAGGCCTACTGCGCTGACTGGGATCTGTCGACGATTTCGGTGACAGAAAACTGGGCCCAATTCGCCATAGCCGGGCCCAAAGCCCGTGCATTGATCGAAAGTCTAAGCGGTCAGCCCATTAATTTATCCTTTATGGGGTTTGTAAATCTGCAACTTTCGGAGATTGTTGCTCGGGTTTTTCGCATCTCATTCTCGGGGGAAGAAAGTTATGAGCTCGCGGTGCCCGCCCGCTATGGGGCGAGTTTGTGGCATAAGCTGATCGTCTTGGCCAAAACCTATGAGGGGGGGCCCTACGGGATGGAAGCTTTGAATGTGTTGCGCATCGAAAAGGGGCTTTTGACCCATGCCGAAATGCACGGGCGCGTCACGGCTTTTGATCTGGGTCTGAGCAGCAAGATGTCCAGCAAAAAAGACTTTATAGGCCGTGCTGCCGCAGGCCGTGCGGGGCTTTTGGGCCCAGGGCGCGAAGAGTTGGTGGGCCTGATCGCCCCTGTTGGCCACACGATCAGCGCAGGCGCGCATCTTTATCCGACAGACAAAGCCCCCGTCCGCGAGAATGACCAAGGCTATGTCACCTCGGCGTGCTATTCGCCCACGCTTGGGCGCTATCTGGCCTTGGCCTTTTTGAGAGACGGGCGCGAAAAACAAGGGCAAGAGATCCGACTGGTTGATCATTTACGCGATCTTGATGTGCTTTGTCAGGTGGAAAATCCGGTATTTTACGACAACACAGGAGAGCGCCTGCGTGGTTAGTCTTATCCCCACCCCCCCACTGACAGTTCCGCCGATCTTTTTGGGTGCTTGCCAATTGGCGACGGTTGATTTGGGGCCTTTGGCCTCATTCACGCCCAAAAAGGGGCAAGAAAGCGCTTTGCAGGCCTATTTGGCCACATTGGACCTGGCCTGCCCACCACCCAATCATGCCCAGTCCAATAGCACGCAAAGCGTGCTTTGGGCGGGCGCGGCGCAGTGGTTTTTCCAAGGTCCATTGCCAGAAAAGTTGATGCAATTTGCCTATGTCTCCGATCAAAGTGATGGCTGGGCCACGTTAAGCTTGTCTGGGGCCACGGCCCCTAATGTTTTGGCGCGCCTTTATCCGCTTGATCTGCGCGAAAAGGTTTTTGGCGTGGGACAATTGGCGCGTGCGCCTTTGATGCATATGGCGTCCCTGTTGCACCGTACAAAGCCGCGTGAGTTCACGCTTTATGTATTTCGCTCGATGGCGCAAACAGCTTGGCATGAGGTGAAAACTGCGATGATCCATGTGGCCGCCCGCGGCCGCGACGGTGTCTAGGCGGGTAGTTAAGCCTAGCCCTCTCACGCCTGTTTTTGCACCATGAACGCTTGCGCCCCGCGCGACAAAGGCCGATATATGCTCTATGAGCTTGCCCGCTGGATTCCTTGATGACCTGCGCAACCGCGTCTCGCTGTCTGGCGTTGTGGCGCGCAAAGTCATATGGGACGAGCGAAAATCCAATCAGGGCAAGGGCGACATGTGGGCCCCTTGCCCCTTTCACCAAGAAAAATCCGCATCCTTCCATGTTGATGACCGTAAGGGCTTTTATTACTGCTTCGGCTGTCATGCCAAAGGCGATGCACTTAGCTTTATTCGCGAAACCGAAAATCTAGGGTTCATGGAAGCGGTCGAAGTTTTGGCTCGCGAAGCAGGTCTGACCATGCCCGCCCGCGACCCAATGGCCGCACAAAAAGACCAAGCGCGCAAATCTTTGGCCGATGTGATGGAAGAGGCGGTCAAATTCTACCGTTTACAACTGGCCACGGCGGGCGGCCAGACCGCGCGCTCTTACCTGTCTGGGCGCGCTTTGGGCCCCGAGGCACAAGCGCGCTGGGACATTGGCTGGGCCCCCGATCAACGCCAAGGGCTTTTTAGCTCCCTGACCGCCAAAGGCATCAACGCTGATCTGATAGTTGAGGCAGGGCTTTGCGCCCACCCCGACGGCGGCGGCGCGCCCTATGATCGGTTTCGCGGGCGCATTATTTTCCCAATCCGCGACGCGCGAGGGCGCTGCGTTGGGCTTGGCGGG
>DPZQ01000107.1 GCA_003536295.1 Rhodobacter sp.
ACCACCGCGATGGTGTGCTGGCTGTTTGTGGGTTCTTACACGTTTTCGTCGGTCTTCAGCTATTTGGGCGGTGAGCAAGTGATTGCAGAATTCGTCTTGGGGCTAAATCTATCGCCCTTGCAATTTCTGTTGATCGCTCAGTTGATTATCTTCTTGTTAGGTTGGCCTTTGGAATGGTCAGAAATCATCATTATCTTTGTGCCGATCTTCTTGCCTTTGCTTGAACAGTTTGGCATCGATCCTTTATTCTTCGGCATATTGGTTGCGCTGAACTTGCAAACATCCTTCTTGACCCCGCCAATGGCGATGTCGGCCTATTATCTTAAAGGGATCGCCCCACCTGAGCTGAAATTGACTCAGATCTTCCGCGGCGTTATGCCCTTTTTGGCCTGTGTCATCATAAGTATGGTCTTGATGTATACGTTCCCAAGCATTGTCTTTTATCTGCCAGAGCTTTTTTATGGTAAATAAGTCGATCAAAAAATCAGACGCTGGCGAAACGGTTGCAATCATTGCCCTTACGGCGGTGGAAATGCGCGACCGCATCGCCAGCGGCGAGCTGACGGCTTTGCGCGTGGCTGAGGCGTTCATCGCCCAGATAGCCATACGCGAGCCAGAGGTGCAGGCCTTTGCTTGGTTTGACCCCGATTTCTTGCGATTTCAGGCGCAGGAAGCAGATCGCTACCGTGGCACTGGACGGCCTTTGGGAAGTTTACATGGGCTGCCTGTGGCGGTTAAAGATATTATCGACACAGCCAAGATCCCGACCGAAAATGGTGCGAAGCTTGATAAAGGGCGCGTTCCAACAAAAGATGCGGTCGTAGTGGCCCGTTTGCGCAAAGCGGGCGCATTGATTTTGGGTAAGACCGTAACCACCGAACTGGCCTATCTGACCCCTTCAAAGACTAAAAATCCCCATAATCTTGCCCATACGCCTGGGGGTTCGTCATCTGGATCAGCGGCTGCCGTGGCTGCCTTTATGGCCCCTTTGGCCATTGGCACCCAAACTGGTGGCTCCATCATTCGCCCTGCCTCTTACTGCGGCGTGGTAGGTTACAAACCCAGCTTTGGGGCTATTGCTCGTACGGGTATTTTACCTCAGTCGCATTCGCTTGATACTGTTGGGGTTTTTGCCAAAACTACGCAAGATGCGGCTTTGTTGGCGGAAGTTCTATTTGGCTATGACGCTGAAGACCCACAATCTGTAGTGCAACCTTCAGCCCCATTGCTGAGCTTGTCACGGTCACGACCGCCGATTAAACCAACATTCGCATTTCTAAAACCTCGCGGCTGGGATGAGGCCGATCCGATATTGATTGAAGCCTTTGAGGCCCTAAGCCAAGAGCTGGGCGTGCAATGTTTCGAGTTTGAGTTGCCCCCAGCTATTTATAACGGTTTGGGTTGGCGTGAAATGATCAATCATGCTGAGATGGCGCGCGCCTATTTTCGGTATGGTCAACACAGCGATCTTTTAGGCGCTGAGACGCAAGACGCCTTGGCAAAAGGCAATGCCGTTTTAGCGCGCGACTATCTTAGCGCGCTGGATTGGGCCAATGCCTTGGGAACAGGCTTGGAGACTATTTTTGAGCGTGCAGACGTAATTTTATCGCCTGCCGCCACAGGCCCGGCTCCCTTAGGTCATGCCTCAACCGGCAGTGCTATTTTTAACGGGCTTTGGACACTTATTGGCACACCCGCCATCACCTTGCCCTTGCTGGAAACCCCCCAAGGCTTGCCAATGGGGGTGCAGTTAATAGGGCCTAAACATCTAGACGGGCGTTTGTTGCGCGCGGCTAATTGGCTGACCGATTGGGCCAGCGAGCAATTGCATTCAGGAGCACAAAATGACTAGACCACTCATGGCCGCTTTTGCGGGTGCTATCTTCTTAATATTTCTTGGAATTTTGGCGTATAAAGTGCCGAGCCTTGACTTAATTTTGGTGGTTCTTTTGACCTTGGCTCTTGTTTTTTATGATATCGTCACCTCATCCTTTGGTAAACGCAAAGAATGACCAAGCCTTCTTTATGGATTCCGCGGCGTCTTTCTGACGCCACCATGGCGCGCGCGCTGCGCGACTATCATGTTATTACCAATCCTGATGATACGCCGGGTACCGCCGCCGAAATTATTGCGATGAGTGCTCAGGTAGATGCGATGTTGCCATGCCATTCCGAGCTTTTCAGCCCAGCGGTAGTGGCGCAATTGGACGGAAGGTTAAAAATTATAGCCAATCACTCAGTGGGCATTGATCACTGCAACCTGCCTGCCTTGGCCGAGCGGGGTATTTTTGTCACCAATACGCCCGATGTTTTATCCGACGCTACGGCTGAAATCGCTATGCTTTTGATGTTGGGGGCCGCGCGTCATGCGGTGGCTGGTGATCGTTTGGTGCGCACTGGTGCTTGGACCAGCTGGAGCCCCTCATTCATGGTGGGCAAGCAGGTGACCGGCGCACGTTTGGGCATCATAGGTATGGGCCGCGTGGGCCAAGCCTTTGCCAAAAAGGCCCGTGGCTTTGATATGGAAATTCACTATTATAACCGTTCCCCGCTTACTGATGCGCAAGCTATGGGGGCCGTTTATCATTCGGATATCGACAGTCTACTGGCGGTCAGTGATTTCTTGTCCCTGCATTGCCCAGCAACGCCCGATACAAAGGGACTTTTAAACAAAGATCGCCTTAGCAAAATGCCTAAAGGAGCGGTTATAGTCAACACAGCCCGCGGTGCTCTGATCGTGGAAGAGGACTTGATCGCAGTATTGCAAAGCGGCCATATAGCGGCGGCGGGGCTTGATTGTTTTCAAATCGAACCTGGTGGTAACCCCGTTTTGGCCGCTTTTGAGACTGTTTTTACCCTTCCCCATATTGGCAGCGCCACCACCCAAACCCGCGATGCGATGGGCTTTCGGGCGCTTGATAATCTGGACAGTTTTTTTGCAGGCCAAAAACCGCATGACCTTTGTTGATGCCAACATAGGCCACATTTTTCTAAGGAGAATATCGAATGAAATCCTATAACGTCCTTATTTTTGGTGCCTCATACGGCTCACTTTTGGCCACTAAAATTGTCTTGGCGGGCCATAATGCCACGATGGTATGTCTACCACATGAGGTTGAAGCTTTTAACACTAAAGGCGCGATCATCCGCACCCCGATTAAAGGGCAAAGCGGATTGGTAGAAGTAAACAGCAAGGGCTTGCACGGCAGCTTGTCGGCCTGCAGCCCAAGTGAGGCACAGCCAAAAGATTATGATTTGGTAGTGCTTGCCATGCAAGAACCGCAATATGGCTCGACCGAAGTGCGCGATCTTTTGACCCGAGTGGCCGCGGCTAAGAAACCTGCTATGTCGATCATGAATATGCCGCCCTTGACCTATCTAGCCCGCATTCCTGGGCTTGATGTTGCGGCGCTACGTAATTGTTATTTGGCTCCCGAAGTGTGGGATAGTCTTGATCCCGAACTTATGACTTTGTGCAGCCCCGACCCGCAGGCCTTCCGTCCACCAGAAGAGGATGTGAACGTTCTACAAGTGCGTTTGCCAACCAACTTTAAATCGGCAGCATTTGCGCGTGCGTCGGATACGTTGATCTTAGCAGAACTGCAAAAATCGATTGAAGAGGCGCGCTTTGCCCTGCCCGACGGTTCAGAAATTGAACTGCCTGTTAAGCTAAAAGTACATCCTTCGGTCTTTGTGCCTTTGGCAAAATGGGCCATGCTGCTTGCAGGAAATTACCGCTGCGTGCAAGCTGAAGAAATGCGCCCTATAAAAGATGCGGTACACAGTGATCTTGCCGCGACCCGTGAAGTGTACACATGGGTTGTTGATCTATGCATTGCCTTGGGAGGCAATGGGGCTGACTTCGTGCCCTTTGAAAAATATGCAGACGCAGCCATGTCCTTGGGCAGCCCCTCATCTGCTGCGCGGGCCTTGGCGGCTGGCGCTAAAAATATCGAGCGCGTTGATAAATTGGTGCAACAGATCGGCCTGTCGCTGGGCCGCAAAAACGCCAATATTGACGCGACGGTAGCATTGGTGGATCAGTGGCTGGCAAAAAATCGCGCCTAATAGAACATGTGAGCATGTAAACAAAGCCCAGTCTTAGGACTGGGCTTTTGCTTGCGTACATATGTAGATTCTTTAATATGTGAATTCATGACGAGGGGAATCAAATGCTGACACGTCGCAAGTTACTAATGGGGGCTGCACTCGCGCCCGCCTTTTCTATGATCGCAAAACCAGTACTGTCTGAAATAACATTGGGGTCAGCCCGCGTCACAACCTTATCAGATGGTAATCTAACTTTGCCAAAATCGATGTTTTTTGACGCTTTACCCCAAGATGAGCTGGCTGTGGTTTTGCAAGATTTCGATCTGGCAGGAGCGCAATTAATGCCAGAATGCAATCTGGCTCTTTATCAAGATGATGCGCATAAGGTTCTGTTTGACGTGGGCTCAGGGCCAGATTTCATGCCCGATGCAGGTAAGCTTCAGGCCAGTCTCGACGCGCTTGGCCTGTCCAATGCTGATATCACCCATGTAGTCTTTACCCATTGCCACCCCGACCACCTGTGGGGCCTATTTGACGATTTTGACGAGCCGATGTTTTCGCAAGCCACCTATATGATGGGGCGCGTGGAATGGGATTATTGGTGGGATCCTGAAACCGTAAACACAATTGACGAAGGCCGCACCGTGTTTGCCGTTGGGGCCAAGCGGCGATTAGAGGCGCTAGAAGATCAGATCACCCTCTTTGAAGATGGCGCCGAGATTTTGCCTGGTATCGCCGCCTTTATGACGCCTGGGCACACCCCTGGTCATATGAGCTTTGAACTTCGCCAAGGTTCGCAAAGTGCTATGATTTTGGGCGATGCTATAGGCAATCACCACATCAGTTTTCGAAAGCCCTCTTGGTTTAGTCCATCAGATCAGGATCAAGAACGAGCGGTGAGGTCGCGTCAACTTCTGTTTGATCGTTTGGTGAATGAGCAGATGCAGGTGGTTGGCTTTCATTTACCAAACGGCGGTTTAGGTCATGCCCAAAAGCATCAAGATGGCTATAAATTTGTACAGGCCTAGCAGCGCTTGATGGATTATTGTTGGGCGGCCTGCGCAGTTAGTTCGGCCAACAGGCTTTGCACTTTTTGCATTGCTCCTTGGGGATAACTGCGGTGGCCGATCACAACGCCTTTTTCGGTCTCTGCTACAAACAGATTATAGGGGCAATGTGCGATATTCATCGGATCATCCGTCATCATTTCACGTGACAAGACCGCCGAGCAAAACAAAAAGACATCCGCCGCTTTGAAAATCTCTAGTGTGGCCCCAAGATCTTGACCCGTGCGTGCCAACATCTCTCCCACATGGCTTATGTGGTCAACTTTAAGCCCGTGGTCGATGATAGCATTCTCAACCGCGAAGACTGCATCATCAAAGCTGCCAGCATAGGGTGTTGTTATCGCCTCTTGTGCGCGAGCCACTTGGCCAAAGGCAAAGCTTACACACAGTAAAAAAAAAAGGTTTTTCATAACGTCCCTTTCTTGAAGACGTATCAACAATCAACAATCAACTTCAGCCTAGCACAGCTGTGGGCAAAGGTGACGAAAACCTTTGCACAAATTTACTATTCACTTGCTGATTGCAGATAAGCTAAAATTGCGTTGATATCTTCGCTTTTCTTGAGGCCGCCAAAGCTCATTTTTGTGCCTTTCATGAAGTCGCGTGGCTTTGTCAAAAAGGCTCCTAAAGTTTCATCATCCCAATGACGTCCCTCTTGTGCTGCAGCATTAAAGCCTTTTGAGTATTTAAAGCCATCAGCGCTACCCATCAAGCGACCTATTATCCCATTAAGTTGCGGGCCTGAACCATTTTTGGCGCCTGCGCCGATCTTGTGGCAAGCAGCGCATTTTTTATAAACTTTTGCACCTGCTGCGACCAGCTCAGGGTCTATGGCTGCTACCTCAGGCATTGTGCCAGGGGCCTCTTCTGGGGTGTCGGTGGCCGCCACTTCGATCACTGTAGTATCTGAGGGCGTGTCGGGCGTGACATCAAGCACGGTTGCACGCATGGTGATCTCGACCTTGTCCTTACAGCCGCTCATACAAGGTTCACCGCGCCAGATCGCATATTCTGCTTGGTCGCGGTCATCCATGATAAAGCCGCTCACATTGAGCATTTCAACATCGGCGAAATTCTCATTTGAAAGGGTGAAATCCTCATCCACCATATAATTCGAATAAAGGATATAGGCGACGATAGCATAGACCTCATCGGGGGTGATGGTTTGCGCATTACCAAAAGGCATAGAGCGGTTGACATAATCCCACACGGTCGAAAGATAGGGCCAGTAAGATCCCACTGTTTTCACAGGGTCTTTGTTAGCCAAAGTGCCGTCTCCGCCCGCCAGTTTAGGCCAATTCCCAACGCCTTCGGCAAAATCACCGTGGCAAGCTGCGCATTTGTCGGCAAACACGGTTTCGCCTGTAAGCACATCACCACTACCTGGAGGCAGGCCAATGCCACCTGGGCGCACGTCATGGTCCCATGCGGCCACTTCTTGGGGCAGTGCAGGGCGGCCCAGGCCATATTTTGATTGAGCCATCAGAGGTGTAGCTGAAAGCACTAAAGCTGCAAGGATATTAAGATACTTCAACATTTTCCGCCTCGCCTTTTGCGTTTACATGCCATGTTTGAATGCAGTTATTATGGTAGACCGAGTTTTCGCCCCGAATGGCGCGCAAAGCGTGTTTGGTGGGCTGGACATAGCCCGTCTCATCCATCGCGCGCGATTGCAGTAGCATCTCTTCACCGGTCCACTGGGTATCAAGATAAAAACGTGTTAGAGCCTTTGTGTCACCTTGTTTGCCCAAACGGGCTGTTTGCCATGTCACCCCGCCGTCGGTTGACACGTCAACGCGGGTGATTTGTCCATGGCCCGACCAAGCCAAGCCTGTGATCACTAATGGCCCATGACCATGGATGAT
>DPZQ01000206.1 GCA_003536295.1 Rhodobacter sp.
GCGTGCGCCTTCGACCACTCGGCCACCTGTCCTTGGAGGCGTGTTTAACCTGCCTTGAGCGCCAGAGGCAAGAGAAATTGCACCCACTTCCCTTCATCAATTGCAAAGAGTGCAGGGAAGGAATTAATTTTCAAAATGTACGTGCATGCGTCGATTTTGGGCACCTTTATTTTCGATTTTCCCCAAGGAGACCCGCCCGACCTCACTTGTACGCGCCACATGCGTACCGCCGCAAGGCTGCAAGTCGATCAGGTCAGCCTGAGAGCCTATCCTAATCAATCGAATTCTGCCTTGTCCCATTGGGGGTTTCACCGACATTGTTTTGACCAAATGCGGTTTGGCCGACAGCTCAGATTCAGTAATCCAACTTTCGGTAACTTCAAAATCCTGGTCAATCAAATCATTCAAAGCCCGATCCAACGCCGCTAGGTCTTGGGGGGCAGCCTCAAGCTTAAAATCAAGCCGCCCTTTTTGAGCCCCAATTTGACCACCAGTCACGGGAAAGGGCATCACAACGGACAACAAATGCAAGGCGGTATGCATGCGCATATGGCGGTGGCGGCGCTCCCAATCTAGGGATTGGATGACCAAAGCGCCAATAGGGGGCAAGGCCGCCGTGTCTGAAGCAATCAGCGCAATTTGCCCTTCCCCCGCTTTGATGGCCGCCGCGATCTCACATTTGCGGCCCTCCCACGAAAGAGTGCCACTATCGCCCGGTTGGCCGCCGCTCGTAGGATAAAAAATGCTTTGATGCAATATAATTCCCCCTTCTGACGTATAGCCTGCCACAATTGAGGGAGCCTGGCTGAGATATGGATCTTCTTGATAAAGCAAAATCGTCATAGGCCCTACCCTTGGTTATTCGCGGGTGTGGTGCCGGGAATAAGTTCAATCTGTGCGGCACGCACCAAAGCATGCACCCCAAGAGCGGGTAGGCTGACATCATTTTCAGCAAAGCGTTTCACGATTTGAAAATATATATCTGACTTCACTTTGACCGATTCATTTACATCACGCAGCACCATACGAAGCTCAAAATTCATAGATTCTACGGTTAGACTACTAAAGTTAACAAAAGGCTCAGCGTCTTGGCGCGACAAAGGTTGTTGCTTGCCTATGTCGTAAAGTATCTGTCTGACCAGCTCAGGATCATTCCCATGCGCGACCGCAATAGGCACTATCAAGCGTCCAATGGCGCTAAAGCGCGTCCAGTTAGTGACTTGCCCCGATACAAGATCTGAATTGGGCACAATCACGTCAGCGCGGTCAAAAGTTTCAATGCGTGTTGAGCGCACGGATATTGAGCGTACAGTCCCGTGTACGCCACCCACCTCTATCCAATCGCCTTCAGACACGGGCCGCTCAATCAACAAAATTATGCCAGACACAAAGTTCGACACTATATTTTGTAAGCCAAAACCAATACCGACCGACAAGGCCCCTGCCACAATCGCCAGGCCGGAAAGGTCAATGCCAACCGCATTAATCGCAATCAATGCCGCGAAAAATATTCCCAGATAGCCAACACCCGCCACGACCGCATTTCGGCCACCTTGGTCAAGCGATGTTTTGGGCAGGATTGAACTACGCAGCGCACCTTGGAGCAACCTTGTGCCCAGGTAGCCCGCCCCAAACAAAACCGCGAATGACACGAAATCGGTTGGTGAAATACGGGTGTCACCCAAGGGGACACCTTCCAAAAATCGCATCCACAGCTCTTGAATATCAGCAGCGCGTGCGCCCCAAATAAGAGCTAAGATAGGCAAAGAAATCAAGGTCAGACCAAAGCCCATCAAAACGGGCAAAAGAGACTCGGGTGCGTCTTCGGGTTTACGCATCAGAAATGCGTAAAGCGCACTAACCACATTTTGCACCACCAGCAATGTCCCAACCAAACCTAAGGTCAAGACCGCCGGATAGACCAATGCCGCCCCCGCAGCAACGTACCCAACCGCCGCTAGCACAGGTCCAAAAAATCCAATGGCAATGAGGCTACGGGCAAAAATGGCTAACAGGCGTACCCTTGAATTTTGGCCTTCAGTTGTTGATTTTATAAACAGTTCATCGGTTTTTTTGGAGATCGGACGCAACAAAACACCCATCCTGACCAACAGTAAGCCAATAACTGCCAAAGACGGAAACATAAGAACTGATACGGACGCATCATTATAGATGATAGGGGTAAAAATGGCTGCGCGCAGGTGCTCAAGTCCAAAGACCAAGCCCAAAAGGCGGGAATATACGCGGCCTGCGGCATGACGCTCATAGGGAACATTAAGCCCTTCAAAACTTTCGGGATCGGATGGAAACATCCTGTTTCCCAACCATATAGAAAGCGTCATAATTGCTACAAAGATAGGCAAGCCCATCACAATTATGGTGCCATTCAGCCCCATAAGTCCCGTTTTTAAAACCGCCAAAGACAAAAGATAAGCCCCAATTGAGGGGAAGGCAATTTGCGTTAAGGACAGAAAAAACTCCCATAGATGCTGCGCGCGGGGGCCACCCAGAAGCATCATGCGGGGCGAAACTTTCGCCATGATCCGATTGCCGCGCAACCAAAGCACCGCAGCGGCAATGATATAAGCCAAAATCAAAGGCAAATTATCGCCAATGCGCAAGAAAACCCCCGTACGCACTAAATTATTGCGTACATCCGTCACCAAAGATAAAGTAAATTGAGTAACAGCAGAGGCGGCGTCAGGCCAATAGGTGGGGTTTACGGGGCTCGGCCACAAGCGCAAAAGTGCCTCGGTTTGGCGTTCGCGCAAGATACGGTCGATTTCCTTGATCAGCCCATCCGTGCGACGATAGGCTTCTTCTGCCGCTAGCCCTGGGGCCTGCAAGCGGGTCAACTGATCGATAAGCGCCAATCGGCGTGCGACAATTTCCGGGGCCTCAGCTGCACCATCGGGTGGAGCTGACCCTAAGGCTGCAATTTGGGCACGCAAGGTTTCAATGCGTGTGGCATTGGCAGTTTGAGTACCAAAAAGTGTTGCCCGCCAATCCACCAACTGGCCCCGCACCAGCTCTAATCCGCCCTCTGAGGTGGCTGAGTCTGACAAAAGCCCCTCAGTGCGCACGGCAAGCTTATTAAAGTTGGTCAGGTCAAAGGGAGGAAGATCGGTCGCCGCAACAGTATTGCTTAGGGCAGGCATTTGCCCGTCAAAGGTTTGCGCTATAAGCGGTGCCCCGTTTAATCCAAAAAGCAACATAACCAATGCCAAAGCCCTAAACGAGGGAGCCACCGGGTTTGCAGAGGTAAACTGCAGAAAGGCTGAAAGTAATTTCATGGGGTTACAAACACTTGGGGTAATGAAATCGGGCATTTATCCAACCAGACGGGTACGGGCAAACCCTTGGATTTCAAAAAGTCTGGATTATAGAGCTTAGACTGATAACGGGTGCCATAATCGCACAGAATGGTCACGATAGTGTGGCCTGGCCCCATATCAAAGGCCATGCGGATAGCACCTGCTATATTCACCCCAGACGAGCCTCCGAGGCATATCCCCTCATGCGCCATCATATCAAATACCAAAGGCAAGGCTTCGGCATCAGTGATCCTGTAATTGAAATCGGGAAGCAACCCTTCTAGATTGGCAGTGATGCGACCTTGCCCAATACCTTCGGTGATCGAAGATCCGGGCGAGTCAAATTTGCCTGTTTTATAAAACGAATAGAGAGCAGCTCCTTCGGGATCCGCCAGACCAATCTTCACACCTTTGGGCTGCAAGGCTGTGGCCACGCCTGCCAAGGTCCCCCCAGAGCCCACGGAACAAATGAAACCGTCAACCTTGCCATCAGTTTGTTCCCAAATCTCTGGGCCCGTTGTTTCTATATGAGCCTGACGGTTGGCTACATTGTCAAATTGATTGGCCCAAATAGCTCCATTGGGTTCGGTTTTGGCCAACTCTGCCGCCAGCCGTCCTGAATAGCGCACATAATTATTTGGGTTTTTATAGGGTGCGGCGGGCACTTCGACCAACTCAGCGCCTGCAAGGCGCAACATATCTTTCTTTTCTTGGCTTTGGGTTTCGGGAATAACTATGACGGTGCGAAACCCCATAGAGGCCCCAACCAACGCAAGCCCAATGCCCGTATTTCCGGCTGTTCCTTCAACGATGGTGCCGCCCGGTTTTAGACGACCATTGGCAATAGCGTCTTTTATGATAAACAGCGCCGCGCGATCCTTTACGGACTGGCCTGGGTTCATAAATTCGGCTTTGCCTAATATTGTGCAGCCAGTAATCTCTGACGCCATGCGCAGACGTAAAAGCGGTGTGTTTCCGACAAGATCTGCCAATGACATTTTCATGTGCCTGCTTTCCATAGTTGTCCGCCAAGTTTAAGGCTTAGCCCCAGGAAGTTCAAGCAAGACACGCCTTTTCCATAAGTGCTTGGCGCGTATTTTGAAGCCAAAAGGCACTTAAGATCAGGGGTGAGGTGTTTATTTCCCCCTTTGCAATAAGCGCTATCAGCTGATCAAAAGGTAAAATATGAGTTTTGATGATTTCATCTTCGGACTTCAAACCAAAAATACCTGTTTGAGTCTGCGCCAAATCAGCAAGACCAACAAAGGAATAAAGAAATTCCGACATACACCCCGCGGAAGGGTAAGACTGCCCGATGGGCAGCAGGGCGTTAATGCTAAGCCCCGCCTCTTCCTGACTTTCGCGTAAGGCCGCTGCTTGGGCTGTTTCTCCTGCATCAATTCGCCCTGAAATCGTCTCTAAAAGCCACGGCTGCTGATCGCCGCGCGCAAAAGGGCCTGGGCGAAATTGCTCGATCACCATCACAAGGTCTGCGACGGGATCATATGGCAGCACCGTAACCGCATCGCTTGTTATAAAGACCGTACGTTCCACGTCCTTAAGCGGCGGTTGGCCCATCCCTTTGAAATTAAGCTTATAATCTTCAACCGCAAAAAAAGCACTATAGGGTTGGGCGCGGCTTTCAACGCCTATATCGCCCGGTTGGGCGAAATGGCGCAGGCCGTACGACTCGTTTTGGCCGTCGCGCGCACGCAAGGCCGACGCGGCGCGGGCCAGCATCATTGGGTAATGTTTGGTCAATTTTGAGGGAGGCGTTTTTCCCATATGGGCCATAAACTCATCGGCTGCCGCCAGCACCAACTCGGCCCATTGCGCGGTCCAATCACCCAGCGACCAAAGCGGGCCTATTTCAGCGATATGGTCGGGAAAGTAGACTTGGGCCGGGACCAAACAGTCGTTGTGTGTTACGCTAATCGCATACGTTTGATAGCCAAATCCACTTTCATAAAAATCAAGCTTTGCAACATCTTTTAATGAGAGGCCCTGAGCCAAAAGGCCGTACGCCTTTGCGCCGCTTTGGGCCAAAATTACAGGATAACTCGCGTCTTTGGCCCAATAAGTTTGAAAGTCAGGGAGCCAAGCTTCGCGCAGTTGAGGGCGATATCCCAATACCTTTTCCAACAATGGCACATGACATAAGGTGCCATAAAAAAAGAAATCAGCCATATCTATCCCCAAATGCGTTGTGCCCTTTAAGTCAAAATGCCCGAGATCAAACCACCAGCCACTGGAGTTACAGGCAGATCACCTGAATAAAGCATAGTCAGGACCTTGTCACAGTGATTTGAACCACGTTGCAATTTTTACCTTTAAAGGCACCAGCGCATGATGTCAGATAAAAA
>DPZQ01000134.1 GCA_003536295.1 Rhodobacter sp.
ATACGATCTTTTGGCAATAAATGACCGGTTTTCAAATTTCCTAACTGCTGGCTTTTACTACAAGACCTTTATGTGGCCTGCTGCCTTTTGGGAGAAGGTATACGAACCAATAATACGTCGCGCTGCAGGCCTAGGGTCACTATCGCAACTCGATGATCCAGATGTCTATGATAAGGGCTTTTTGTACTGCGACCTGCTTGTGATCGGCGCAGGCCCTGCAGGTTTGGCGGCCGCTTTGACGGCTGGACGATCGGGCGCTGAGGTTATTCTTGCGGACGAAGATTTTCGCATGGGCGGCCGATTGAATTGCGAGAGCTTGACGCTTGACGATCAGTCAGCCCCAGCATGGGCAGACGATGTTGTTGCAGAACTAAAAAGTTTACCGAATGTCCGCGTGATGCATCGCACGACGATCATCGGCGCATTTGACCATGGCATTTATGGCGCTGTAGAACGGATAAGCGATCACCTAATTGTCCCTGATTTAGGGAAACCACGACAAATTCTTTGGCGAATTTACACCAAGCGAACAATTCTAGCCACTGGGGCAATCGAACGCCCCATTGCATTTGAAAACAATGACCGTCCGGGCATCATGCTTGCTTCGGCGATCCGCACTTATGCCAACCGTTTTGCCGTTGCCGCGAATAAGAAAATTGTGATTTTTACGAACAACGATGACGGCCACCGAACAGCAAAAGATCTGCATGCAATGGGGGTGGAAGTTTGTGGCGTTATTGACGTACGGGCCGATGCTCCACGAAGTCTAGACTATGAAGTGCTGCACGGACAGGTCGTCGACACCAAAGGGCGCCTTGGCCTGAAACAAGTAAAAATACGCTTAGAAAATGGCAATATACGCAGTCTAGATTGCGGTGCTCTAGGCGTGTCAGGTGGTTGGAATCCTAACGTACATCTTACCTGCCACCAACGAGGACGCCCAACATGGAGAGACGATATTGCGGCCTTTGTACCTGGAGTTGATCTACCTTTGGGAATGTCCGTTGCAGGTGCTGCCAGCGGCATAATGTCAACCACCGGCGCTTTGCAAAGCGGAACAGATGCGGCCTGCGCGGCATTAAGTGTCATAGGCATTAAGTCGCGCGCCATCACAATCCCCCAAACAGAAGATGCCCCCGTCAGCATACAACCTTTTTGGTATGTCAGAGGTTGCCGCCGCGCTTGGATCGACCTGCAAAATGATGTCACAGTCAAGGATATCCAGCTTAGCCATCAGGAAGGCTTTCGCGCTGTTGAACATCTTAAGCGCTATACCACGCTTGGAATGGCGACGGATCAAGGCAAAACTTCAAATATGGGTGGGCTTGCCATAATGGCCGAACTTGCTGGAACCTCGATCCCCAAAGCAGGCACAACAATTTTTCGGCCTCCCTACACACCAACAGCTATAGGTGTTTTTGCGGGTCGTCATCGCGGGCAAGACTTCCACCCAAAGCGTCTAACCCCCTCTCATAAGTGGGCCAAAGAACAGGGCGCGGCTTTTGTAGAGGTTGGCAATTGGATGCGTGCGCAGTGGTTTCCATTAGCAGGCGAGACAAAATGGCGTGAGAGTGTTGACCGTGAGGTTTTGGCGGTACGCACGTCTGTTGGCGTGTGCGATGTCACAACTCTGGGAAAAATTGATGTCCAAGGGGCAGAGGCGGCCGAATTCTTAAACAAGATTTATTGTAATGGCTTTGCAAAGCTGGCCGTTGGCAAATGCCGCTATGGGCTGATGCTGCGTGAAGATGGGATTGCAAAAGATGACGGAACGGCCGCACGATTGGCTGACGATCATTTTGTTGTGACAACAACGACCGCCAACGCATTACCTGTTTATCGCCATATGGAGTTTGTCCGCCAATGCTTATTTCCAGATATGGACGTGCAACTGATTTCAACAACAGAAAGCTGGGCACAATATGCCGTTGCGGGGCCCAACTCACGAGCTCTTTTGCAAAAGATTATAGACCCTTTCACTGACCTATCGAATGATGCTTTCCCATTCATGTCCTGTGCAAACGTTACCGTTTGCGGCGGTCTGCGCGCGCGCCTGTTCCGCATCTCCTTTAGTGGCGAATTGGCTTATGAGCTCGCAGTTCCAACCGCTTACGGCGATGCGCTGATCCGCAAAATCATCGCGGTAGGTGCCGAATTTAACGTCACCCCTTATGGAACTGAAGCTTTGGGGGTTTTGCGAATTGAAAAAGGGCACGCGGCTGGGAATGAGTTGAACGGCACCACAACCGCACAAAATCTTGGTATGGGAAAACTCGTCAGTAAGACGAAAGATAGTATCGGATCTATCCTGTCAGAGCGCGCGGCCCTAACCGCACCTGGCACGCTGTGCCAAGTTGGGATCAAGCCCTTAAACCCAGCTGATCCTGTTATTGCGGGAGCCCATTTGATGAATGAAAAGGGTCCGATTGATGCAGCGCACGATCAAGGCTATGTCACTTCGGCTTGTTTCTCGCCAAATCTTGGACATGCGATTGCAATTGGTTTTTTAAAAGACGGCGATCTCCGTTTGGGTGAAAAAATGCGTCTCGTAAGCCCCCTAACCGGCATTGAAACAAAGATTGAAATTGTCAGCGCTCACTTCATTGACCCACAAGGGGAACGCCTTCGTGCATAGTCTTAAACCAGTCACCGCTCTGGGGGGCATAGAACCCCGCACTGATGTCTTTCACCATTTGTCTATCATAGAAAATGATGGGCTCGCACTTGCAAGCTTTGCGGCCCGCAGGGGCTTTGAACTAGAGTGCCAAACTGTGCTGAAAGGCCTGTTGGGGGTCGTTCCAAGTGTTGGGAAAGCCATTTTCAACGATCCAATATCAGGCTTTTGGCTTGGGCCAGATCAATGGATGTTAACGGCGCCGCGCGATAGCCACGAGTTGCTGGCCGATATTGTGAAAAATGAATGTGGCGCTGCGGCTTCTATGTCCGAGCAAACGGGTGCTTGGGTCTGCTTTGACGTGATCGGCGATGCGTTGCTTGCCTTTTGCGAACGTATCTGCTCGGCACCCATTCGACAGATGCAAGGAGGGGATACAAGACGGACATCTATCCATCATCTCAATTGCATTCTAATAAAGCAAAGTGCAGGTGATCAAATCCGCATCTTTGGGCCTCGCGCATCGGCCGACAGCCTACATCATGCATTGTTCACAACAGCAACAGCTTTAGCTTAAGTTCGAGAAAATGACTACGTCTTAATGCTAAAGGATAAAGGATAAAGGTGCTAAAGTTACCGCGCGGTCCTTTGGAGCAGGTTTTTTAGCAAAAAATGCAAATCAGGTGCATGCAAAAACTGATGTTTGTCGCAAGGATGCGGTTCAAAACCACATACCCGCTGACACCAAGGATTGGGACGGTAACATTGTGTGGCAAAGCCGCATCTTAGGAGGTGTAAGCAGCTTTTCACTCTACGCCACAATGGCTTTTTATTCATTTCTTAATCTTCGGCCAAAGTCTAAATCCGCACATAACGCCAAAAAAATCATGTCTTTTTTGCACTTTTCTTATGGGAAGCTTTTGTCGTTTTTGTTATTTATGGCAGTGTTTTGTCGCTTTTGAACCGATGCTTACTTCGAAATCATGCCAGCCTTTAGGGAAAAACAGGAGCTCCCATGTCATCTGATCCGCTTTTACAGCCCTATCAGCTTAAACACCTGACCCTTAAAAATCGGATCATGACCACCAGCCACGAACCCGCCTATCCCGAAGATGGTATGCCCAAAGACCGCTATCGGCTTTATCATCTTGAGCGCGCAAAAGGTGGCGTTGCGTTGACCATGACCGCTGGATCCGCTGCCGTATCGCGCGACAGCCCGCCTGTATTTAACAATATCTTGGCCTATAAAGACGAGGTCGTGGGCTGGATGAAAAACCTAACTGATGATTGCCACGAACAGGGCTGCGCGGTGATGATCCAGCTGACCCACTTGGGGCGGCGCACGCGGTGGGACAAAGGAGACTGGATGCCTGTTGTTGCTGCGGGCCCAGCGCGCGAACCCAGCCACCGAGCCTTTCCAAAGGTGATCGAGGATTGGGACATTGCACGCATCATAGAAGATTACGCAGATGCCGCCGAACGCATGAAGGCCGCAGGCCTCGATGGAGTTGAGTTCGAATGCTATGGGCACTTGATGGATCAATTCATGTCCCCGCTGACAAATGCGCTTGATGCGCCTTACGGCGGTTCGCTTGAAAACCGCGCCCGCTTTGCCTTTGAGGTTTTGGCTGCCTGCCGAAAGCGCGTAGGCAATGATTTTCTAATGGGTATGCGCTACGCTGCAGATGAAGGTGAAACAGGCGGCATCACTGCTGACGAAGGCATTGAGATTGGTAAGATGTTTAAAAGCTCCGGTCTGGTGGATTTCGTCAATATCATTCGGGGCCGAATTCACACAGATGCCGCGCTGACAGATGTTATTCCCATTCACGGTATGAGGTCCGCGCCGCATTTAGATTTTGCGGGCCGCGTGCGCGCTGAGGTAGGTTTACCCACTTTTCACGCCGCCCGCATTCCTGACGTGGCAACTGCGCGTCATGCGGTTGCCACGGGTCTGCTTGATATGGTGGGCATGACGCGAGCCCATATGGCTGATCCGCATATTGTACAAAAAATCATCCAAGGGCGCGAAGACGATATCCGCCCCTGCGTTGGGGCCACCTATTGTCTTGACCGCATCTATCAAGGCGGCATGGCCCTTTGCATCCATAATGCAGCCACTGGCCGCGAAGAAACAATGCCCCAAACCCTAAGCAAAGCTGCAAAGCAAAAGTCTGTAGTCATCGTGGGCGCGGGGCCCGCTGGACTGGAGGCAGCGCGCGTAGCAAGTGCGCGCGGCCACATCGTGACCGTGTTTGAAGCCGCACCCGATCCGGGCGGTCAGGTGCGCCTTACTGCGCAAACCCCCAGGCGCAAAGAGCTGATCGGCATTATTAATTGGCGTATGGCCCAATGTGCAGCACAAGACGTGCGGTTTCACTTTAACAACTATGCCGAAGCCCAAACTGTTTTAGCCCTAAATCCTGATGTCGTGATTATTGCGACCGGCGGCTTACCGACGACGGCTGTTTTAGACCACGGTAATAACTTGGTTGTCTCAGCTTGGGATGTTTTGTCAGGCGATGTCAAACCTGGCAGCAATGTTTTACTTTATGATGATGCGGGCGATCACACCGCAATGCAGGCCGCGCAACTGATCGCCGAAAGTGGCGCAAAGCTTGAGGTGATGACTCCAGATCGGACCTTCGCCCCAGAGGTGATGGCGATGAATCTTGTTCCCTATATGCGCGCCATGCAAGATAAGAACGTGACATTTACCGTCACATACCGGCTTAAATCGGTCAAAGAAGATGGGAACCAACTTTGTGCCACTATTGGATCTGATTATAGCGATATGTTAAAGGAGGTTCATTTCGATCAAGTGATTATCAACCACGGCACCCAACCGCTTGATGAGCTTTACTTTGAACTCAAGCCACTGTCGCTCAATAAAGGCGCGGTCGATTATGACGCCCTTTTGGCGGGTAAAGGCCAAATAGATCAGGATAAAAGTGGCTTTGTGCTTTATCGCATTGGCGATGCTGTCGCCTCGCGCAATACGCATGCTGCTATTTATGATGGCTTGCGCTTGATGAAAGACATATAATCACTATATATAGATAATATGCTTTCATTTACCCCACAATTTGACGAGCTCTGGCGCAAATGCCTGATCATCGCCCATTAGGAGAGAACAAATGGCTACCCTTCCCGTTACCGACGCCACTTTTGACGCAGAAGTTCGCAAATCTTCTGTTCCCGTGATTGTTGATTTTTGGGCCGAATGGTGTGGCCCTTGTCGTCAGATCGGCCCCGCTTTGGAAGAATTGTCCGAAACCTATGCTGGCAAAGTTAAAATCGTTAAAATCAATGTTGATGACAACCCAATCAGCCCGTCTGAGCTAGGTGTTCGCGGTATTCCTGCGCTATTTTTGTTTAAAGACGGCGAAGTGGTTTCAAACAAAGTTGGCGCAGCGCCTAAAGCTGCACTCGAAACCTGGATCAAAACAGCTTTGTAATCTAACCTCAATCACAAGATTCAAAAGCACCCTTAAGGGTGCTTTTTATTTGTAAATAAAGCCTATCTGCGGCGCAAATAAATATAATAGGCTCCTTCCCCACCATGGCGGACATGGGCCTGGGCTGTTTGTAAAACAACAGGCGCAAGGGGCACAATCCGCAACCATTGTGGCACTTGGTGTCGCAAAATTCCGTATTTTTGCGGTGTGGGTCCAATGTCCAAGCTCTGTTTTCCCTTGCCCGTTACCACCAAAACCAAGCGCATGCCCGCATCATGACATCGCAAAACAAACCGCTGCAAAGCAGGGTGGGCTTGGGCCACCGTCATGCCATGCAAATCAAGTTTGGCTTCAGGGGCCAATTTGCCTTTTGACATACGTGCGTAGCTTTTTTTGTCCATTTGCACGGGGGCCTGACGTAAGCTGTCTTGCAAGCTGTTGCTCAAAGTTACGCCCGACGTAACTTTGACATTTTGCCCCAAACGAAAAGGCAGCACCATCGGCACAATTTTTAACCCACCAGTTTGGGGTATAGGGCGCAATTTTGGCGGCATATTTTGAATGGGACTTTCCAACAGCTTTGGCGCTGTATTATGCATAGGCGTAGCCGTTCGAGCCACGGCCTGCCACAAGGCAGCCTCATCTGGTTTTAAAATGCGCCGTCGTGCCATCAACTCTCGCCTAATTGGGCAAATGCCTTTTCAATCGACAACAAAACAACCAAACGACCCTTGTCCATTATGCGGCCAGCCGATCGTTAGTCGTCCGATAAGATAAATCATTAACCGATAAAAGTTAGTTAGAATGTTTTGGTCCTGACCAACCTATCGCACCTATGATAAAAGCAACAAAAACTGTTGCATTAATCTCCTGTGGCTACCAATAGCCAATTGGGGTCATCGGACCCCGTGGTACGAGCAAAGGTCCAGGCATCCCGTTGACGTTTCACCTCAGTTTCACTGCCATCCACGATATCACCTTGGGCGTTGCGGACAAAAGATTTCAGCTCTGCCACGAAACGTACGGTAATTTCGGCCTCCCGTGTCGAGGTGTCGAATTGGGCTTCTTGAACGGTCACTTCACGTATGCCCAAGAATGTTGTGTTGATAGTCAGCGATTGAGCGTTGCGCTCGGTAAGGGCTTCTTCAAATGATTGATAAACGTCATCGGCCAAAAAAGCTTTGATCGGTTCGACTTTTCCATCTTCATAGGCCATAAAAATCATTTCATACGCTGCGCGCGCGCCTTGCAAAAAGGGTGTCAAAGCAAAATCTGGTTCAGCCCCTTTGATGCGCGAAAGCGCAAGTGCGGCATCGCTACCTGCAGGAACATGGTCTAAAATATCGTTATCGGGCCCACCATCGATCACATCAAACACTGGTTTTTGTTTTGGTTGATCAACTAAGGGTTTCTCAAACCCCTCTCTTGTGCCCAAAACGCTGCGCAGTTTAAAAATAAGAAACAGGGCTATTGCTGCCAAGACCAAAAGTTGGATCATCGCGTTCATAAACTTCCTCTGTGAAAAACCGCGATAAACGGTTTTGAATTGCGAGTATGGGTAATTGAGCTTTATGTAGGGTGTGATAGGCCCCAAGTCTACCTTCAGAGCCAAGATAGCGTCATAAGGATGATAAAATGTTACTTTTTTTTATTTTTGTTGCGATTCCTGTGGTTGAAATTGCGTTGTTTATAACAATTGGCGGCTGGTTAACCCTGTGGCCCACTGTTTTAATCGTGCTTTCAACAGGTTTTTTGGGGTCTTTCTTAGTGAAGTCGCAGGGCTTAAAAGTTTTGTCAGATCTGGCAAAATCACAAAAAAACTTAAACCTGATGATTGATGCTTTGGCAAATGGGGGCCTGATAATTGTTGCGGGTCTTTTTTTGATCACACCTGGTTTTTTCACCGACTCGATCGGCTTTTTGCTTTTGGCTCCAGGTCTACGACGCTTAGTGATTTTGGCGGTTTCAAAATATGTAAAGATCCATTTCTCTGACCAACCGCCCCATGAGCAGGATGATGTGGTCAACGCTGACTACCGGGACGTGACCCCAAAAGCGCAAGAAATCGAAAAGTCCCCCCACAAGGATTGAGGCCCCTTACGGTTCCTGATAGACGTCTGTTAAAGGCCGATCTTTAGGAGTGATTGATGACACAAGAAGACACAAAACCCGCTGCACCACAGGTAAAAATGACGGTCATGACCCAATATATTCGTGACATGTCCTTTGAGAACATCGTAGCACAAAAGGGGTTGTCAACATCGGACATCGTACCTGAGATGCAAATGACCGTCGCCCTTGATGCTCGGAAACGGTCAGTTGAACACCAATATGAGCTGGTATCAAAATACCGTGTTACCTCAAAAAACAAAAATAACGACGATATGTTGTTTTTGCTAGAGCTCGAATATGCCGGCATTTTTCATGTTGAGGGCGTTCCAGAAGATCAATTGCACCCGTTTTTGTTGATTGAGTGCCCTAGAATGCTGTTTCCTTTTGTGCGGCGCATCGTCTCCGACATGACCAGCGACGGCGGCTTTCCTGCGGTTAATCTGGAAACAGTCGATTTTGTAGCACTTTATCGTCAGCAGCTGGCCTTGCGAGCGGCTCAAAAACCCGAGGACCAGCCCGCATCTTAGGTGGCGTTAAAAGGGGCCCAAGTATTTACACGAACAATGCGTGGGCCTTTTCCTACCTCGGCCGGAAGGACGGCTGGTCATAATAATCTATTTTTTAGCATATTTAGCCCAAATAGCTGTCTCCCCCAAGTTAACCACAAAGTCTCGATGCGCCATCGTTTCGGTATCGGTTAAGCGGCTTGGTAATGGATTTAGCCGGGGGAACGGGCGCCAATCTTCGTGCGAAATTTGACTGCCGTGCGGTGTTTTTTGCCTGCTGGCCAGGACCAGATCAGGCTGACGGCCACCTATAAGCTCTAGATAAACTTCCGCCAAAATTTCACTATCAAGCAGGGCACCATGTTTTTCGCGAGCAGAATTATCCACCCCAAAACGGCGGCACAAAGCATCAAGCGAGGCAGGCGATCCTGGAAATTTCTTGCGCGCCATATCAACAGTATCGATGGAGCGTGCCATGGGTAAAATCGGCAGACCTGCCGCTTTCAGCTCAGCGTTTAGGAATTTCATATCAAAGGATGCATTGTGAATGACCAGCGGCGCATCCGCTATAAAACCCAAGAAATCTCGAGCGATTTTGCTAAAAACGGGCTTATCGCGCAAAAAATCATCGCCAAGACCGTGAACCTCAAAAGCAGATTTAGGCATAGAGCGCTCAGGGTTGATATATTGGTGATAGGTTTGCCCCGTGGGCATGTGGTTCATCAACTCAACAGCACCGATCTCAACAATACGGTCGCCCGATGCGGGATCAAAGCCCGTTGTTTCAGTATCAAGAACGATTTCACGCATGATGTAACCTTAGGCTTTCAATTAACTTGATAACGGCTGCTTCGGCCCGTTCTAATGTAGTGGTTTCTATAATGTAATCCGCCAATTTTTGTTTTTCTTGATCGGGCATTTGCCATGATAAGATCAGCTCAAGATCTTGCGCGCTCATAGTGGCGCGGGTCAAAACGCGTTGGCGCTGCACATCGGGTGGGGCGGTTACGACAAGTACAGCATCCATCATAGATTGAAGTTTAGTTTCATAAAGCAAAGGCACATCTAAAACTACGATGCCGCTATCATAAAGGGCTAAAAATGCAGCGCGATCTTGGGCGACCAGCGGGTGCACAAGTGCTTCGATCTTGGGTAAAAGTGATCTATCTTGAGCGATGGTCGCCTTAAGAAGGCCCCGATCTACAATACCATCTTTTAGCGCCAGTGGCACCAGGCCCGCCAAGAGCGCAGCGCCACCCCCACCAACCGCGTAAAGACGGTGCACGGCATCATCCGCGCTCCAAACGGGGCAGCCGTGCTTTGCAAAAAGGGCGGCGGTGGTGGTTTTACCTGTGCCGATAGATCCGGTCAGGCCTAGTTTAAATACGCTCATGATGCGATGAAGCCCCGATCCCCTAAATAAGTCAAGACGGGCAGTAACGGCAGACCCAAGATCGTATTGTGATCACCCTCAACTCGCGAAAAAAGACGAATACCTTCTGATTCTAACTGATAGGCACCCACCGAATATTGGCATTGGTGCCAGTTTCTGTCCAAATAATCATCGCGATATTGGTTAGAAAAATCGCGCATTGTTAGGGCTGCTTTGCCCATGTAACGCCAAATGGGCTTGGCCTCATGATAAATCACGACCGCGGACAAAAGCCGATGAGTCTGACCGCGCAGAAGGTTAAGGTGCGCCCGGGCCGTGTCTATATCGGTTGGTTTCGAAAAAATCTGTCCCTGACATTCCAAAACTTGGTCGCAGCCGATCACAAGGGCGGTGGGATATTTGTCAGCAACTTTACGGGCCTTCATCTCGGCCAAAGCGTCAGCTATGTCGTGGGGTTTGGCCTCTTCTGCGATCAGCGCCTGTAAAATAGCCTGCTCATCGACGCGGGGCGGAACGGTATCAAAGGCGATATGCGCCGCCGCAAGTAGTGCCGCGCGGGTTTTCGAGGTAGATGCCAGTATCAATTGCATAGGAAAACCTTGTGGATAAGAAAGTGATAATTTGGCTTATATTGTGGGTAAAGCAAGGCCATTTTAACCTTTCAACCAAATTGGTCCTTTTTCGCCCTCGCTTAGGAAAACTACCCCCAGGTGCATAACTCAAAAA
>DPZQ01000128.1 GCA_003536295.1 Rhodobacter sp.
CGAAAGCCAGTGGCAGGCGCTTGGATTAAATCTGCATATCTTTCGCCTTGCGGGCATTTACGGGCCAGATCGTGGTCCCTTTAGCAAGGTGCGTGACGGTACCGCACGTTTGATTATTAAAAAAAATCAAATATTTTCGCGGATACATGTTGAGGATATAGCCCAAAGCTTGGCCACATCGATGGCTCAGCCAAATGCGGGGGCTATTTATAATCTGTGCGATCATGCGCCCTGCCCACCTGAGGATGTAATAGCCCATGCCGCCGCGTTATTGGGCTTGGCACACCCACCAAAAGTTGACTATGAGACTGCCAACATGACACCTATGGCACGCAGCTTTTATGCCGAAAGCAAAAGGGTCAGCAATAAACGCATGACCCAAGAATTGGGCATCAAATTGCGCTATCCAGACTATAAGGCAGGCTTAGCCGCATTATTAGCATTAGAAGGGCTTACTTGAAGTTCGCAGATTGAAGCGCAAAGGGTCACAAGACCTGCTGACCCTTCATATCCCCATAAGCGCCAAAACCTTGGCTTCAATTTGCGGCGCATTCATGCCTGCGGCTTGATACATGGCATCTGGGCTAGCATGGTCTATAAATGTGTCAGGCAAGACCATCGAGCGGAACTTAAGCCCTTGATCAAATAGCCCCTCATTGGCCAAAAGCTGCGCCACTTGGCTGCCAAAACCACCAATTGCCCCCTCTTCTATCGTGATAAAGCCTGCGTGGTTTTTGGCCAATTGCACGATCAAAGCATGATCCAGCGGCTTGGCAAACCGCGCATCCGCAACCGTTACCGAGATGCCTTGACTAACCAAAGCCTCGGCCGCTTTTAAAACCTCGGCAAGGCGGGTGCCAAAGGACAAAAGGGCGACATCTGTTCCCTCGCGCAGCACACGGCCCTTGCCGATGGTCAGGGGCACGCCCGCTTCGGGCAGTTCAACCCCAACACCGTCCCCCCGCGGATAGCGAAAAGCGATGGGGCCATCGTCATAGGCGGCGGCGGTGGCTACCATGTGGCGAAGCTCAGCCTCGTCCGCGGCAGCCATAAAAACCATGCCGGGCAGATTGCTCATAAAAGCGATGTCAAAGGCCCCAGCATGGGTCGCCCCATCCGCCCCCACTAGGCCCGCGCGATCGATTGCAAAGCGCACGGGCAAGCGCTGGATACAGACATCATGCACCACCTGATCATAGCCACGCTGCAAAAAGGTCGAATATAGCGCGCAAAAAGGCTTAAGCCCCCCTGCGGCCAAAGCGGCGCTAAAGGTCACGGCGTGTTGTTCGGCGATACCCACATCAAAACAGCGGTCTTTAAAACGTTCAGCAAAAATATTAAGCCCAGTACCTTCCGGCATGGCGGCAGTGACGGCCACGATTTTGTCGTCTTTGATCGCTTCGGCCAGCAAAGATTGACCAAAAACCTTAGTATAGCTGGGCGCATTTGAGATGGCCTTGCTTTGCTTACCAGTAATCACGTCAAACTTCGCCGTGGCATGACCCTTGTCTTGAGCAAGTTCCGCAGGACGGTACCCTTTGCCCTTTGTGGTGATCGCATGAATCAGAATAGGCCCAGTCGCCCGCGCTTTTACCGTACGCAATAAAAGCAAAAGCTGTTCAAGATCATGCCCATCAACCGGGCCGATGTAGGAAAAGCCTAGTTCTTCAAACAAAGTGCCACCAATCGTCATGCCTTTCAGCATTTCTTTGGCGCGCCGCGCCCCTTCTTGGAAAGGTTCGGGCAGAAAGCTAACTGCTTCTTTGGCGGCAGCTTTTAGGTCTTGAAAGGGGCCTGCCGCGTAAAGGCGCGACAAATAGCTAGACAGAGCACCAACGGGGGGGGCGATGCTCATTTCATTATCGTTCAAAATCACGAACAGACGTTTGCCAAGATGGCCAGCATTGTTCATCGCCTCAAAGGCCATGCCCGCACTCATTGATCCGTCGCCGATCACGGCGATAGCGTCGCCTGCACTGCCGCCCAAATCACGAGCCACGGCAAACCCCACCGCAGCCGAGATCGAAGTTGAAGAATGCGCCGCACCAAACGGATCATAAACACTTTCTGAGCGTTTGGTGAAGCCCGAAAGCCCCCCCTCTTGCCGCAACGTGCGGATGCGATCGCGCCGCCCTGTTAGGATTTTATGCGGGTAACATTGATGACCCACGTCCCAAATAATCTTGTCGCGCGGCGTGTCAAAGACAGCGTGAAGCGCCACCGTAAGCTCAACCACCCCAAGACCCGCACCCAAATGGCCTCCTGTGACCGACACGGCCGAAATCGTCTCAGCACGCAGCTCATCTGCCAATTGGCACAGCTGGTCATCTGACAAGGATTTCATATCCGCAGGCACAAGCACGCGGTCAAGCAAAGGCGTCGTCGGGCGAACGGTTTTGGGGGTATTCATGGGCCCTCGGTTAAGTATGGCGCTTGATGACAAACTGCGCAGCATCGCTAAGCTTTTGGGCTTTTTGTCCATAAGGCGCAAGGGCCGTTTGTGCTTGGCCCACCAGATCAAGGGCCATTAAGCGCGCGCGCTCTAGCCCTAAGAGTGACACAAACGTAGCTTTTCTCGCTTGGGCGTCTTTGCCCAACCGTTTGCCCGCAAGCGTCACATCACCAGTGACATCCAAGATATCATCTTGGATTTGAAAGGCCAGCCCAAGGGCTTGTGAATAGTCAAACAGAGGCTTGATATCCGCACGCGCCAAACGTGCACCAGCACAGGCAGACCAACTGATCAAGGCACCTGTTTTTCCCGCCTGAAGCTCAGTTATTTGCGCAAGCGACAAAGGAAATTCGGCAGTTTCAGCAGCAATATCCAAAGCCTGCCCCATCACCATGCCCTTCGCGCCTGCCGCTTTGGCCAAGCTGGCCACCAAATCAAGCCGCAGCTCGGCGGGGCCAAGATCAGGGTCAGCCAACAACTCAAAGGCAAGGGTGTGCAAGGCATCCCCCGCAAGTATGGCGGTGGCCTCGCCCCATTTAATATGAAGGGTTGGCTGACCACGGCGCAGATCGTCATTGTCCATCGCGGGCAAATCATCATGCACCAAGGAATAGGCATGGAGCATTTCAATTGCCGCCGCCGCACTTAGGGCATTTTGTGGCGCAATATCGAAAAGTCGTGCAGATTCTAACACTAAAAAACCACGTATCCGCTTGCCACCCGCCACCGCATAGCGCATCGCATCAACAACGGGCAAGGCGGGAAATTCGCAAAGCGTCCGCGCCAAATGTGCCGAGATCAGTGTAGCGTCGGCCGCAATTTGGGCCGAAAAACTCACAGACCTTCGACCGGCGTCGTGCCGATGGCACGGCCTTCCTGAGCACGGATCACTTCGACCTTTTCTTCAGCATCTTTAAGCTTAAGTGCACAATGTGCCCGCAGATCAGCACCACGCTTATAAAGTGCTATGGACTGCTCCAGTGCTACATCGCCTTTTTCAAGCGCTGAGACCACTGTTTCAAGCTCGGCCATTGCAGCCTCGAAGGAAAGGTCTGTAAGGGCTGTTTGGGTCATTCGCCATGCTCCTTTAGAACTGTGACATGTGCGGCCACACTTGCGGCCAAAGCAGGCAGATCATAACCGCCCTCAAGACTAGATACCACCCTGCCATGACAATGACGCACCGCCAAGTCACATATCTGCACCGTGAGCCATACAAAGTCACCCTCATCCCACATTAGGTTGGCCAAGGGGTCAGCCTTATGAGCGTCAAATCCAGCCGAAATCAAAATCAGCTCGGGAGCGAAATCGTCGATTTTGGGCAAAATGTTGGACAAATAGGCTTGGCGCATGGTCTCACCGTTTGAGCCGGGGGGAAGGGGTTGGTTGATGATTTGCCCATGTGCGCCGCGCTCGTGCTTTTCGCCCGAACCTGGGTAAAGTGGAATTTGCTGGCTAGAGCAAAACAAGACCCGCTCCTCATCCCACAGCAAATCTTGCGTTCCATTTCCGTGATGCACGTCAAAATCTACAATCGCCACCCGAGAAAGACCGTGATGGTCAAGCGCACGTTTTGCGGCAATAGCCACAGTTCCAAACAGGCAAAAGCCCATAGCTTGGTTGGTTTCGGCATGATGACCGGGGGGGCGCGCAGCAATAAAAGCGCGAGTTATCTCGCCCGACAAGATGGCATCAACCGCCGCTTGTGCCGCACCAACAGCGCGGAGGCCTGCTTCCACCGATCCTGGCGCCAAATAGGTGTCGCCGTCTAGCTGCGCCAAGCCCTGCGCGGGTTGGGTGGCCATAAGACGATCAATATAAGCTTGTGAGTGACAGCGCAACACCTCTGACCAAGGGGCTATTGGGGCTTCTCTCCTATCAAGGTCGAAATCGGCCAAAGCATCACGTACGGCGTGCAGGCGGGCAACCTGTTCTGGGTGGCCTTCTGGCGTAGCATGATGGTCGAAAGAATCATGGCTATATAGCGTTACATCCATGTGGCCATTGCCCTAATTAAACGGGAATTGAAGCGGATAAGAGCCGTTTTCAAAATCACCAAACATATTTTCCAAGTCTGGATGATTTACAGGCTCGCCCGTGTCATCGGGCAGTAGATTTTGTTCCGACACATAGGCCACATAATAGCTTTGGTCATTTTCGGCCAGCAAATGGTAAAAAGGTTGATCCTTGCTGGGACGGCTTTCTACGGGAATGTTTTCATACCACTCATCGGTATTGGCAAAAATCGCATCCACATCGAACACTACACCACGAAACGGGTGTTTACGGTGGCGCAGCACCTGCCCCAAATGATATTTAGCCTGAGTTCGCAGCATCTTTTACCCCATGATATGTGCCCGTCTAACCCACAAAGTGCACTTTTGTCCACGGGCTGGCAGTCGAAATTTTGGAGCAAAGCTAAAATATTGAATAGGACTATCGAGATTATTTTCAAATGAACCATGTCGAAAGTGTGGCCTTTGCCTAGTTGTAATTTTTAGGCTATAGTAACTCCAAATAAGATAAAAAATCGGCAGCACATAAATGGTTCATACACTTAAGTTATTGATTATAATTGTATTATTATCATCATGCGGTGGGGGAAACTCTTCAGCTCCACGCGATATGAGCAACGCTTGCTCGATTTTACGCGAAAGGCCGCAATTTTACCGTGCCTTTCGCGCGGTTGAGCGCAAATGGTCGGTGCCTATGGCTGTACAAATGGCTGTGATTTACCAAGAATCTAAATTTATCTCGAACGCGCGTACGCCTCGACAATATGCACTTGGATTTTTACCAACGGGGCGGCAAAGCTCGGCCTACGGATATGCGCAAGCGCTTGATGGCACATGGGAAGAATATCAAAAAGACCAGCGCCGCTTTGGTGCGCGGCGCGACCGTATCGATGACGCAACTGATTTCATGGGCTGGTATATGGCGGAATCCAAACGCAGTTTGGGTATTCGGCTCTCAGACGCGCGGCGTCAATATCTAGCCTATCATGAGGGGCGCACCGGCTATAAACGCGGAAGCCACAACAAGAAAAAATGGCTGATGGATGTTTCATCAGCTGTCGGAAAACGATCCGTGACCTATGATAGGCAGCTTAGGTCTTGTCGACTTTAGGCCTTAGTTTTGTGCTAAAATACGGTCGTTAATCTCAGCTCCGATGGAAAAAAGACGGTGCGGTAGGGGTAAACCCTCAACTTGAACACCCAATTTTAAGCGCGTTTCATTGCCCATATCGTCAACTAAAAGCCATTCGCGCAGTTTGATAGGCGCGTCTGAAAAAACCAGATCCACCATCCCATATTCAGGATGATCGGGATCTTGGGTTTTGACACGAGTAAAAGTGCCATCATAGCTGTGGCCCGTCACCATTCTTGCAGAGCCTAAGTTCACATTGCGCTGTAAAATCACCTTAAGCGGCGTGCGGCCTAGCGGATATTGAGTGGGCGGTTGATTGGACTTATTGTCGAAAATCGCAAGCTGGCCACTGCTGGCCAAAACCAAATTGGCCAAAGGCGGGTCATATTCGAAGCGCATACGACCTGGGCGCCAAATGAAAAGCGTGCCTCCAACCGTACTGCCATCGTTGTTTATTTGGTTAAAATCAGACTTTAACGTCTTAAGACCGTTAAAATATTCAGAAATTTGTGCCAAAGAAAGCATTGCTGCCTGCGCAGGCAGAGTTAATGCACAAAGGCCCAAGATCGCCAAAAGGTTACAAATTTTATTCATAAGTCTTCATAACGTAAGCAAAAGCCCCTTGCTACAGGCTTTTACTTACGCTCGCTTAATCGTGTTTAATGTTCAGGCAATAATATCTCACGTTTGCCGACATGATTGGCGGGTGAGACCACATAGTTTTCCTCCATCTGCTCAACCAGTTTCGCAGCCTTATTATAGCCAATACCCAATTTGCGCTGAATATAGCTTGTGGAGCATTTGCGATCTTTTGCAACGATAGAAACTGCCTGATCATAAAGCGATTCATCCGAACCGTCGCCTCCCAGGCCCAAGACAAGATCGATACTATCAGCCTTATCGTCATCAATCCCTTCGACCACGCCCGACATATAAACGGGTGGGCCGAAAGATTTAAGATGGGTGACAATCTCTTCCACCTCTTCATCCGACACAAAGGGGCCGTGAATACGGGTGATTTTCGATCCGCCCGCCATGTAAAGCATATCGCCCATGCCTAGCAATTGCTCTGCACCCTGTTCACCCAAAATCGTGCGGCTGTCAATTTTGGAGGTCACTTGGAAGGAAATGCGCGTGGGGAAGTTGGCCTTAATTGTACCTGTGATCACATCTACCGAGGGACGTTGCGTCGCCATGATAAGGTGAATACCCGAGGCGCGCGCCATCTGTGCCAGCCGCTGAATACAAGCTTCGATTTCTTTGCCAGCCACCATCATCAAATCGGCCATTTCATCTACAATCACCACGATATAGGGCAATGTGACGGGCGCAAATTCATCAGTTTCAAATACTGGGTCACCTGTCTCTTCGTCAAATCCGGTTTGAATCGTGCGTTTAAACATCTCATTTTTGGCCAACGCCTCGCGCACGCGACCATTATAGCCTTCTATATTGCGCACCCCCATTTTTGACATTTTGCGGTAGCGTTCTTCCATCTCGCCCACAACCCATTTCAGGGCGACAACCGCTTTTTTTGGGTCGGTCACAACCGGCGACAAAAGATGCGGAATACCGTCATAAACGGATAGTTCCAACATTTTAGGATCAATCATTATCATGCGGCATTCTTCGGGGCTGAGCTTATATAGCAACGACAAGATCATCGTATTGATCGCCACCGACTTGCCAGACCCAGTGGTACCCGCGATCAGCAAATGCGGCATTTTTGCCAAATTGGCTACGACTGGGTCGCCGCCAATATCTTTGCCCAAGGCCAAGGGCAAACGCATATTGCTATCACCAAAATCTCGCGCGGCCAAAATTTCGCGCAGCACAACTTTTTCGCGGTGCACGTTTGGAAGCTCAATCCCAATGACGGTGCTGCCTGGCACGGTAGAAACCCGCGCCGAAAGTGCCGACATTGAGCGCGCAATATCATCAGAAAGCCCAATCACGCGGCTCGCGCGCAGACCTGGGGCAGGCTCTAGCTCATACATTGTGACAACAGGGCCTGGCCGCACCGACACTATCTCACCTTTGACACCGTAATCATCTAAAACGGATTCAAGCATGCGCGCGTTTTCTTCTAAGGCTTCGTTCGACAATTGATTACGCTGTACGGTGTCGACGCTAGCTAAAAGTGACAAGGGCGGCAGTTCATAGCTCAATTTAACATCGTCAAAGGCCAAACGCGGTTGCGCTTCTGCAGAGGCTCGCCGTGAAGGGTGCGCACCAGTACGGGCTAATCCTTGGGTCATAACAACGCGGCCTTGCTCGAACGCGCTTGTCGCAGCCGCTAAGCTGCGCACGGGGACAGAGATATGTTCGGGCAAAAGAAGGTGGTCATCCTTATCTTTCCATGCGGGAAAGGCGGTTTGAACGGCGGGCTGCGACTGGGCCTCTATCACTGGGATACGCGTCAATAACGGTTCGCCACGCAAATTGGACGCGCCTTCAGGTAAGACAGGTCGTGGGTTTACGGGTAAGACGGGCGGCTGCTTGGCATGGCCGCGCGCACGGATCACCGCGGAGATGCGGTTTTTGATATGGTCATCGGGGGCAACTTCGACCGCGCCTTGAGACAATTGATCAAGTGAGGGCGTATAAGCTTGCGGCCCGCGACGGATCAGGTCTGGCATTTGGCTGGCAACTGCCTCCAAAGCCCTATGGGCGCGTAGTTGTTGTGGGCGGCCCCAATCTTCGACCTCACCCAAGGGTGGCGCGTCATAGCCTGTTTGGGCTTCAGGGCGCTGTGCCAAACGGGATCGCGACCCGATTGCACTTTGGCGCATTTGATCAGCCCCATATTCCAAGACACGTGCAAACGCCTGCCACAAGACCCCAAAGCCCGACAGCATCCCAGCGACGCTTAAGCGGCTTAGATAGCCCAATTCGGAAATAGTACATCCCATAACAAAAAGCAAAGATGCGACCGTCGAGAACCCAAGCGTCACAGTTAGAAAATTCAGCCCAATAGGCAAGCCTTCAGGCAATACTTGCAAAAGAGCGGCCAAGACCGTGTCGCCAAAAAGCCCGCCAAAGCCAAATGCATGGGGCCAGTCGGCCGCTGGCTCATAACAGGCCACAAAAACCGCCGCCAGCGCCACTGCAATCACACCAAAGGTCAAGCGGCCTATCGCGCGCTCGGAGCCCAAGTCGGCCAAGGTGCGAAAGCCCCAAGCCCCAAAAATCAACATAATCGTCCAAGCGCCATAACCCAAAATCACCATCATCATTGAGGCAACAGCCGCGCCAAAAGGCCCAAACAGATTTTGTACAGGCGCCGAGGTTTCCACCATCCAACCCGCATCATTTGGCGAATAGCTAGCCAACATGCAACCAAAGGCAACCGCAACCGTTAACAAACATAGGCCCAAGATCTGCCTGCCGCGCCGAGTCAACATTTGTTGCACTTGCTGGTCTAATAAAGGCTCGCGCTCTCTGACATGATAAGAAGCCATGGATTATCCTTCGTGATACAGGCAAGCGCGCAGCTTCAAAAGCCCACGTTGCATTTCATCTTTGGGGGCCACAAGGGCCACGCGAATATAATGTTCGCCCGGATTACCCACGGTCGTGTCACGCGACAAATAGGCCCCAGGCAACACGCGCACACCGGTTTCCCGCCACAATTTCAGCGCCGCCGTTTCGCCTGTTAGCCCGTCGGGGACGGGCAGCCATAGGAAAAATCCCCCCTCGGGACCTTGGTAGCCTTGCATCTGAGCAAAGACCTGATCGGCGATGGTGAATTTTTCTTGATAAAGCAAACGGCTTTTCACGACATGGGCTTCATCGTCCCAAACCGCCTGTGAAACTTTTTGCAAAGGCATGGGCAAAGGCGCTCCCGTGAAGGCGCGCAACTGGCGGATTTGCGCAATGCCCTTGACACCGCCAGCCACAAAGCCCGAGCGCAGGCCGGGCAAGTTTGAGCGTTTGGACAGCGAATGAAACACAAAGACCCGTTCTGGGTCGGCGCCCATTTCAGCCGCAACCTCTAGCGCGCCAACGGGCGGCGCGGTGCGCCAAATTTCTGAATAGCACTCATCGGCAAAAATCGTAAAATCATGTTTTTCAGCCAAAGCCAAAAGATCGCGCCAATAGTCACGCGAAGCCACCGCCCCTTGCGGGTTCGAGGGCGAGCAAACGTAAGCAATCGTCACACGGTCTAGCAGATCAGGCGCAAGGCTGGCATAGTCGGGCAAATAGCCCGATTGTGTGGTGGCATTGACATAAATTGGGTCGGCCACCGTGGTCAGCGCCGCCACCGCATAGACTTGATAAAAAGGATTTGGCATTAAAATCGCAGGGTGTTTACCACCTTTGCTTTCAGGGCTAAGGGCGATGGCCGCGTTAAACAGCCCCTCGCGCGTGCCATTCAGTACCATGACTTGATTTTCCACAAGCACAACACCAAACCGCCGCACAACCCATGCGCAAATCGAGGCCAGCAGCTCGGGGCTGCCATCATTGGCTGGATATTGCCCAAAAGACGCCAAAGACTGCGCCATAATAGAGCCAACAAAATCGGGCATCGGATGACGGGGTTCACCGATCGTCATTGTTATTGGGTCGCCACCTGCTTTATGCGCATCAAGTAACCCGCGCAAACGCGGGAACGCGTATTCAGGCAGGTTCGAAAACCGCTCTGGAATTGCCATTCATGCCTCATTTGTCGGGATCATTGCGCCCCGTTCGCTTAAATATAGCTGATGAATTCTCTCAGGTCTATAAAAACGCAGCAATCTTGACCGATAAGATTAAAATTTTGTGTAATGGGTCAAAAACGCCACAAATTTAGCCTAATGCGCGCTCGGCCGCGGCGCTAAGGCGCAACAGACGCTCTTCTTGACCGGGTAGACCCATCAAACTTAACCCACACGAAGGCTGGCCAGTCGGCAAAGTCACAGCACAAACGCCAAACAAATTTCCAATGCGCGTGTTGCGCAGCGATAATAGGTTTTCTTGTGTAAAATACTCCTGATCTGACAGCAAACGTGCGCGATCTGGGGGCAAAATCGGTGATGTGGGCAGGATTACGGCATCGTAGTTTGACACTTCGGCCTGCCAAAGGGCGCGCAATTCATTCAGCCTGCGCCACGCTCCCACATAATCTGACGCCGTAAAGATGCCGCCCGAGCGAAAGCGCGCCAAAACAGGTGCAAACATCTTTTCTGGCGCGCGTTCAATCGTTTCGCCCCAAGTTCCATAGGCTTCCGAGGTGAAAATGATCGGCGCTAAGGACAGGGCCTCTGAAACGATAGGCATAACTCCGCGGTGCAATGTTGCCCCCGCACGGATCAATCTTTGGCTGACCACATCAAACCCCGCCGCAACTTCTGGGCGCAGATCGTCAAGCGCCACGGTCTCAAGCACCAAAAGTCTGGCCCCTTTAAGGCTTGCGCCGCGTAAATCGGCGGGCTTCGTGCCATCAAGCACAGCCAAAAGAAGCGTCGCATCCTCAACTGAGCGCGTCAAAGGCCCGACCGTGTCGAATTTCTCGCAAAGCGGCACAACCCCACGCAAAGACAGGCGACCATGGGTGGTTTTCAACCCCACAAGATCATTCCAAGCAGCAGGAATGCGCACCGATCCCCCCGTGTCCGAACCAATTCCAGCCGCAGCCAACCCAAAGGCGACCGAGGCCGCCGCCCCTGAAGAAGAGCCGCCTGGCACCCAAGCCTCATTGTTCACACAAGGTGGTGTGGCGGTTTTGGGGTTTAACCCCAAACCGGAAAAAGCCAGTTCCGTCATATGTGTCTTGCCCAAACAGACAAGCCCCTGTTGGGTGGCTTGCTCTAAAACTTGGGCATCTTTTTGCGGCACTCGGCCCTTAAGAAGCTGCGTCCCCGCTTCGCAGGCCGTCCCCGAAGCGTCAAATAAATCTTTCCAAGAAATAGGAACCCCGTCTAAAAGACCAAGCCTTTGCCCATGTTTTGCGCGATCAGCCGCCGCCAACGCCATTGATCTGGCACGCCGAGGGGTCATGCGCGCATAAATGTCTTTGGCCCGCAAATGGGCCTGTGCAGCGTCTAAAAATTGCTCGACCAGCTCAACTGGATGAATTTCACCCCGTCCAATACCACGGCCCAAATCTGCTGCGGTCATCCAAAGATAATTGCTCATTCCAACCTCAGGTTAAAAAAATTTCTACTCGATCCTAGCGGCAGTTCAGCGCATGGACAATCCTTCAAGATACGCCATATTAGAGCCATGAGATATGACAGCGATATTTTGATTGCAGGCGGCGGGTTGAACGGCCCAGCCTTGGCATTGGCTTTGGCACAAAATGGGCTTTCGGTCACTGTGATCGATGCAAGAGAGGCGCCTTTACGTGCCGATGTGGGCTTTGACGGACGCGCCTATGCTTTAGCGTTGGGGTCGCAACGGCTTTTGTCTGCCTTGGGCCTATGGGCCGATCTGGGGCCAAAAACTCAGCCGATCTTGCAGATCAAAGCCAGCGACGGCCGGCCCAGCCAAGGGGCAGCAGGATTTTTCTTAAACTTTGATTCCGCCGAGATAGAAGATGGGCCGATGGGTTATATGGTGGAAGACCGCCATCTTTACACCGCCTTTTTGCAAGCCATGCAGGCGCATCCGCGTATCAATCTGATCTCTGGCACGCGGGTCACGGGCCAAAGCTTGCGCGATGGCTTGGTGGAAATTGGGCTTTCAAGTGGGAAAAGCCTGACGGGTCAGCTTTTAATCGGGTCTGACGGCCGCGACAGCCAAACCGCCAAACGTGCCAATATCACCCGACAAGGCTGGTCTTATGGGCAAACCGCTTTGGTCACGTCGGTACACCATAGTTTGCCACATAAGGGTATCGCGCATCAATACTTCATGCCCACAGGGCCTTTGGCGATTTTACCGCTTTCTGGTGGGCATTTGTCCTCAATAGTTTGGAGCGAGGAAAACTCACTTGCGGCAGCGGTGCAAGCCCTAAGCAACGACGATTATCTGGCAGCTTTGTCGCCCCGTTTTGGCGACTTTCTGGGAAAAATTTCCCTTGCAGGCCCGCGCTTCACCTATCCGCTGACGCTAAGCTTGGCGGACAGCTATGTTGCCACTCGGTTGGCCTTGGTGGGCGATGCGGCGCATGGCGTGCATCCGATTGCGGGGCAAGGGCTAAACCTAGGGCTACGCGATGTAGCCGCATTAGCCGAAGTGCTGATCTTGGCCAAAAGACGCGGCGAAGATCTGGGTGCCTTATCTGTATTGGCGCGCTATCAAAACTGGCGCCGCTTTGACACAACTGCCATTGCCCTCGGAATGGACAGTGTTAATATGCTGTTTTCAAACGATAGTGTAATTTTGCGCACTGCGCGAAATCTGGGCCTGGGTTTGATAAATGCCATGCCCAAACTGCGCCAGAGCTTTATGCGGCAAGCCGCGGGCCTTACAGGGGATTTGCCCAAATTGATGACAGGGCAAAGACTTTAGGCTAAAGTTTGACGGCTTCAGAGGGAAGCATGATCGGGATGCCGTCGCGCAGCTGAAAGGCAAGGCCAGCCGATTTTGAGATAAGACGCTGTGCCTTTTCATCATAAATCAACGTGCCTTGGGTAACGGGGCAGACCAGCGCTTCAAGCATTTTACGGTCAAATGAGGGGTTGGGTCGGTCAGGCGCGCTCATTGCATCTGGTCATCCGTTGGACCCGTATGTAGCGAAAATTCCATCAAGGTGACCAAAGTTTCACGCCTATTGGCGAGTGAGGGTGCCTCAAGTAGAGCTTGTTTTTCTTCATTTGGAAATGGGCACAGCATCGACAAAGCATTGATCAAAAGCTCGGGCTCGGCCTCTTCCATGTTCTGCCAGTCCGAGGCCAAGTTCATTGTTTTAAAATAACGCTTCAAAAGAGCCCAAAAAGGTCCGCGCGCGAACGCTTGATCCTGTTCCTCGGCGCCAAGGTCGCGGCCAAAAGGTGAAAAATCCACGTTAAAGCGACGGTAGGGGGCAAACCCTTCCACTTCGGTGCCAAGACGAAAGCGCGACGCACCCGTCACTGTGATCATATAGCGGCCATCTTCGGTTTCTGAAAAGCCCGTCAACCGCCCCGCACAGCCGATCGATTGCAGCCGCGCTTCGGCACCTTTGGGAACATCACGGGGCTGCACCATGCCCATCAAACGATGCGGCGATTTCATCACATCGTCTATCATAGCCAGATAGCGTGGCTCGAATATATGCAAAGGCATACGGGCACGTGGAAAAAGTACTGCCCCAGGCAACGGAAAAATAGGTATAATCAGAGGCAGATCAGTTGTTTTTGTCATATCATCAACCTAGGGCCGCAATGCGATAAAGCAAGTCTATATAAAGATCATTGACGACAAGCGTCTGCGCCCACGTAGGGCAATCGTATCTTGGGGCGGCAGGGCCTCGAAGATAATCGCAAGTTGAGTTTTGGCGGCTCCATCGTTCCAATCACGGTCAAGGCGGAAAAGCTCAAGCAGCGTGTCGACTGCTTCGTCAACTTTGCTGCCTGCATAAAGGGCCAAAGCCAGATTAAAGCGCGCTTGCATATCTTTAGGGTCGGCAGCAACAGAGGCGCGCAACTCTTCTTCGGGTCCTGCCGACTGGGATTGTAAGGCCAGCTCATATTGGGCGCGCACGGCCTCAAGTTCTTTGCTTTTGGCTAGGGTTTCGGGCACGGCATCTAGCAATGCGGCCACACGCTCTAGGTCTGGCAAGGCCAAATAGGCCCGCACCATGCCCGCGTAGGCGGCGGCAGAGGTTGGGTCTTCTTCAAAAATGGCGGAAAAGGTTTCAGCCGCATCTAAAGTAGCCCCTTCGTCAAGCATCGTATTGGCAGCGATCAACGCATCAGCAAGGCCACCATCACCGGTTAAGGCTGACAAACGATCCACAAATGCTTTGATTTCCGAGCCGGGCTGTGCCCCTTGAAAACCGTCAACAGGTTTTCCGTCAAAAAAGGCAAATACGGCTGGAATAGACTGAACCCGCAGCTGACCTGCAACCGCTGGGTGCTGGTCGATATCAATTTTGACCATACGTACCTTGCCACCCGCCGCATCAACCGCAGTTTCAAGCATTGGGCCCAAGGTTTTACAAGGGCCACACCAAGGGGCCCAAAAGTCGACGATTACAGGCACCTCGCGGCTTGCCTCGATCACGTCGGCCATAAAGGTGGCGTCAGAGCTGTCGGTGACATATTGACTTTTTGCGGCGGCGCTTGGCGCGGTAGGGGGGGTAAGACCTAACATCATTTCCTCATCAAAAGCTTTTTACGTATATGGGGGACTTTTGCAGTTTTCCAAGGTCTTTAGGCTTTTTTAGCCCTAAAGATCAAAGGTTGCAAAAACCGGGGCATGGTCTGAAGGGCCTGTCCAGCCGCGCACGGCGCGCAATACACGGCTTGAATTGGCATTGGGGGCGATATCCGCGGTGGCCCAAATATGATCAAGACGGCGGCCCTTATCAGCAACATCCCAATCGGCCGCACGGTATGACCACCAAGAGTAAACCAAACCTTCGGGGATATCTTGACGGGTGATGTCTTTAAAGTCACCTGCCGTCATGACGTCGTAAAGATGCTCAACCTCAATAGGCGTGTGAGAGACGATTTTCAAAAGGCTTTTATGGTTCCAAACATCATCTTCGCGCGGCGCAATGTTCAGATCACCAACCAAAATCGTCTTTTTGGGGGAAGAGCTGGCGAAATGGTCACGCATTTGGGTCAGATAATCTAACTTCTGGCCGAACTTCTCATTCACAGCACGGTCGGGCACATCACCACCTGCGGGCACATAACAATTATGGATCTGCACCCCATTTGGTAAAGCGGCAACCACATGCCGCGCATGGCCCAGATTGGCAAAGTCCATACCACCCACGTCTTGCAAGGGGATTTTACTAAAAATCGCCACACCATTATAGGCTTTTTGTCCCCGCGCGACCATATGTTCATAGCCAAGCCTTGCAAACAATTCGCGTGGGATCTTTTCAACGGGACTTTTGCATTCTTGCAAACACAAGATATCGGGCTGTTCTTGGCGCATCAAATCGGCCACCAGATTTTCGCGCAAACGAATGGAATTGATGTTCCAAGTGGCAAGTAAAAAACGCATGATTGCTCCTTAAGCTTTAGCCCTATTTAGCAAAGCCCATCCCATTTAGAAAGGGGCTGTTCTTGGCGCTTTTGGGTGTGAAGCTTAAGAAACGGCCAGACGATAACCGCCCGGCTCAGTCAGTAGAATTTGGGCTTTTGATGTGTCAGGTTCGATCTTTTGGCGCAAACGGTAGATATGAGTTTCCAGCGTATGAGTCGTGACCCCTGCATTATAACCCCAAACCTCGTGCAATAGCTCTTCTCGAGCGACAACTTTTGATCCCGCGCGGTAAAGATACTTCAAAATACTGGTCTCTTTTTCAGTTAAACGCACCTTTTTGCTGGAAGCATCAAGCAACAGCTTTTGCGCGGGGCGAAACGTGTAATGCGCCAGAGAAAAGATTGCATCTTCGGATTGTTCATGCTGGCGTAGCTGCACCCTTAAGCGTGCCAAAAGCACAGGAAACTTAAAGGGCTTGGCAATATAATCGTTCGCCCCTGCATCTAGCCCATAAACCGTATCGGCGTCCGTATCGTGGCCCGTCAGCATCAAAATGGGGCATTTCATCCCCTGTTTGCGGATCAAACGGCATAGTTCACGCCCATCTGCGTCAGGAAGGCCCACGTCTAGAAGAATCAAATCATAAATATTCTCTTTGGTGCGCGCCAAGGTCGCAACGGCCGAATTTGCCTCAGTGACATCAAAATCTTGGGTTAGCGTCAATTGCTCGGCCAGGGCCTCGCGTAGATCGTCATCGTCATCGACCAAAAGAATTTTGCGTTGATTTGCCATTTAGTCCTCCGTATGCGGATAATATGGGCACATTGCGTGCGCTGTGCAAGATTGCTACAGCTGGTTCACGCCCTCGTGTCGAAAAACCGCTATATGTTTCATTTTCTCGCAACCCATATTAGGTAAAGGCAGGAGAGACTAAAATGACCCTTGCCCCAAGCCTGAATGAAACCCTAACCCGCGTGCGGTCTGACTTACGCATGGGCGTGCCTTTGGTCTTGGTTAATGGAGATCAGGCGTTGGTGATGTGCGCGGTTGAAAGCTTAAGTCCCGAGCGGTTGGCCGATTTGCGCGCCTTGGGTCAGGTAATTATGGCCGTGACCGCACGCCGTGCCCAGACCTTGAAACTACCCATCTATGATGGCGATTTGTCGCGCTTTTATGTGCCAAAGGATGAGAGTCTGGGCTGGCTTGCCGCGGTCGCGGATCCGGCTGATGATTTGATGCGCCCGCTAAAGGGCCCGTTTCGCGTGGCGCGCGATGGTGACGGCGCACTTTACGCCTTGGGCCTGCAGCTGGTCAAAACGGCCGAACTCTTGCCCGCCATTGTCGCGGTTATCCTAACACCCCAAGCCCAATATCGCACGAAAAAAGCCTTTGCCACCGCGCATGGGCTTAGCCTTCTTACGCTTGAACCAACGCTTTTGGCCCTGCAAAGCGCGCAGATACCTCAAGATATCATCGCCGCCCGTTTGCCCATGCGTTTGGCAAAGGCGGGGCGGCTGCAAATCTTTCGCGCCACCGACGGTGGGCAAGAACATTACGCGATCGAGGTGGGCAAACCCCTGCGCGAGGCGCCGCTGCTCACGCGCATTCATTCGGCCTGTTTTACGGGCGATGTTTTGGGCTCATTGAAATGCGATTGCGGCCCACAGTTGCACGCGGCCCTTGGGGCGATGGGTCAAGCGGGCGAAGGAGTGCTTTTATATCTAAACCAAGAGGGGCGCGGCATTGGCCTTGCCAATAAAATGCGCGCCTATGCGTTGCAAGATCAGGGTTTTGACACAGTCGAGGCCAACCACCGTCTGGGGTTTGAGGATGATGAACGCGACTTTCGCCTTGCCGCGTCTATTTTGCAGCAGATGGGCTTTTCCAAATTACGGCTGATGACCAATAACCCACACAAAATAGCCATGATGCAGGCCCAAGGGATGGACGTGGTCGAGCGCGTCCCCCTAAACGTGGGTGTCACGTCCGAGAATGCCACTTATATGGCAACTAAACGTACAAAATCGGGACATTTTGAATGATCGGCTTGCCGCATCTTAGGGTGACGGCCTTTGGTGCCAAAATGGCGGGGCGACATTTACCCTGCGCGGTTGGGCGTGGCGGGATTGGGCTCTCTAAGCGCGAAGGCGATGGGGTCACCCCTGCGGGGGTGCATAAGATTGTGGGGCTTTTGTACCGCCCCGACCGCATTGCCAAAGTCGATCTGCCTGACTGGGCGCTGCCCATTGGGGTGAATGATATTTGGTCAGACGATCCAACGGACCCCGACTACAATTTGCTGTGCCGTGCACCGCATCCGTTTGGTCATGAAAAGCTGCGCCGCTCTGATCCGCTTTATGACATGATTTTACTGACCAATTACAATTGGCCCTATGCCAAAGCGGGTGCAGGATCGGCAATTTTCTTGCATGTTTGGCGCAAAGCGCGCCACCCTACGGCGGGCTGCGTGGCTTTTGCAAAGTCTGACCTGATGTGGGTAGCACAAAGGCTACGCCCCGCCTCGCGCGTTATTATTCAGCTTTAGACGTCGAATTTTGGTGGCCGTGCCCCAAAAATGGCGCTGCCCACCCTCACATGGGTGGCCCCAGCGGCAATCGCCGCTTCGAAATCCGCACTCATGCCCATAGATAGGCCCAAAATCCCGTTACGTGCAGCCATGTCGGCCAGCATCACGAAATGAGGGCTTGGGTCTTGCCCGTCGGGGGGGATGCACATCAGCCCTTGCACGGGCAAATCCATCGCGCGGCATGTCTGCACGAAAGCATCGGTCTCATCGGGGAGGATGCCCGCCTTTTGCGCCTCCACACCCGTATTGACTTGTAAGAAAATATCAGGGCACTGGCCCAAATCCTGCGCGAGGCGTGCTATACGCGTTGCAAGTGAGGGACGGTCAACACTTTGAATAACGTCAAAAAGACCCATCGCCTGTTTAACTTTGTTGCTTTGTAGAGGCCCAATCATATGGACCTTGGCCCCGCAATGTTCCAAGCGCAGCGCGGGCCATTTTTGCGCCGTTTCTTGTACATAGTTTTCGCCAAAAACCTGGTGACCTTGGAGCAAAACCTGTTGCAATCTCACAATCGGCTGTAGTTTTGAAACGGCAATCAACGTCACTGCTCCCACGGGACCGCCCGCCTGGGTTTGAGCTTTTGCGATACGATCTTGTATGGCGGTCAATGACATGGGCGCTCCTTTAGCACAAATGGCCATAGTCAGTTCAAAAAGAAAAGCCCCCCAAATGAAAAAGACACGATCGATGCACGTTCTTTTCGGAAATGCGGTCTAAATTAGCCTGCGAAGGCTACACCAGACAAGTGTTTGCGTTACACATTCCAGATACCACATTACACGCATTTGCAACCTAACACATTGCTTGAGCGGGTAAAGATTGTGTCCTCAAAGGTTCATTGCTAAAAGGTGCATCGGTTTCATAAGGTTCATCATGCCCCCTTTTCACATTATCGGTGTCGCATATGAGGGTGATTTTGTCATCTCAGTGGATCATGCCTCAAACAGGGTGCCTAGCTTTGTGAATGACGGCGACCTAGGGGTGGGGCCTGAAGATATGGCGCGTCATATCTCCTATGATGTAGGAGCCGCAGGTGTAGCTTTCGCCTTAAGTGAGCATTTAAAAAGCCCAGCCGTTTTGTCTAACTTTTCGCGTTTGGTGATCGACCCAAATCGCAGTTTGCTTGACCCAACCTTGATTATGAAGCTTTATGACGGAACCCTCATTCCTGCCAACCGTAGCCTTTCTGCAGATCAAATCGCCACGCGTAATGCGCGGCTTTACCAACCCTATCATGATGCGTTGCAAACTTTGCTGACGCGACAGCCCAAAGCGGCGCTTTTGGCCATTCATTCCTTTACTCCCTGCCTGCATGGCAGCGCCCCGCGCCCTTGGCACATCGGGGTACTTTATGCAAAAAAAGATCCACATTTATCGCAAGCAATTATGGCAGAGCTGGCCAAAGAAGCTGATTTGACAGTGGGGGATAATGAACCCTATGTTGGCGCCTTGCCGGGCGATTCCATTGACCAACATGCGTTGCAACAAGGCCGTCACAACAGCCTAATCGAAATCAGAAATGACCTGATCAATACAAAGGCGAAGCAAGTTCATTGGGCCGCGCGCTTGGCCCCCATTTTCATGCGGGCCTTTGAGACGTTAACGCCGCGCTAAAGTGCTTGTTTTCGCATCTCGTCTAAATATACATCACGCAACCTTGTAGCGATGGGCCCAGGCTTGCCTGTGCCTATCGCGGCTCCATCCACCTCCACCACCGGCATCACAAAGGCACTGGCCGAGGTGAAAAACGCCTCATCCGCGGTCAGCGCTTCTGCAATAGTAAAGGGGCGCTCGATAACTTGCAGCTGCGCCTCTTGAGCGCAGCGCAGCACCGCCACACGGGTGATTCCGTGCAAAATATCATGGGACAGATCCCGGGTGATGATTGTATTACCCTTAACAATATAAGTGTTGTTCGAGGTGCCTTCGGTCACAAAACCATCTTCCACCATCCAGGCATCATCACAGCCTTCAGCCTTGGCCAGCATCTTGCCCATTGATGGGTACAGCAGCTGAACCGTTTTAATGTCGCGGCGCCCCCAGCGCAGATCAGGAATAGAAATCACTCGAATTCCGTGGTTCGCCACAGGGGATTCGGCCATGCCGGGCTTGTTTTGGGTGAACAGAACCAAAGTTGGTTTTGTTAGCTTTGGGTCAGGAAAGGCAAAGTCACGATCGCCTGGGTTGCCGCGCGTAACTTGTAAATATACCATACCGTCTACTATTTTATTTTCAGCTACCAGCTTGCGATGAATAGCCAAAAGCTCATCGTGGGTGGCAGGGCTTGGCATGTCAAGTTCGCGCAATGACCGATCAAGCCGCACCATATGGCCCACAAAATCAATCAGCTCCCCCCCCAAAACCGAGGTCACTTCATAAACACCATCCGCCATCAAGAATCCACGATCAAAGATCGATATGGTGGCGTCTTCTTCGGGTAAGAAAGTGCCGTTTACAAATACTGTTCTGCTCATTCTATCCCCATAACTGTAGCGTGGGCGGGCTGATCGTCGTACGATCAAATTCAAG
>DPZQ01000166.1 GCA_003536295.1 Rhodobacter sp.
TGTTCTTTTGTCAGAGGGTCGCCGCATTGCTGTGGCACTGATCGCGGTTGCAGAGTAGCTTGAGCTTAGAGTAGGCTAAGCTATGATCATGAAAGTTCAAAACGTAAGTTGTGCGCGGGGGGGGGCACCTTTACTTGAGGGGTTGAGCTTTTCTTTATCGGCCGGCCAAGCGCTAATCTTACGTGGAGATAATGGCATAGGCAAAACCACATTGCTGCGCAGCCTTGCAGGGCTGTCCTCGCCATTTGCAGGCCAGATTGAACGAGACCCGGATGAGGTAGTTTACGGCGCGCATCTTGATGGGGTAAAAACCGCGCTAACGGTGCAGGAAAATCTGCAATTTTGGGCATCAGTCTATGGCCAAATCAGTTGCCATGCCGCTCTTGAGGCGATGAACCTTTTGGGGCTACAAAATCGGTTGGCTGCGCATCTATCGGCGGGGCAAAAGCGCCGTCTTGGGTTAGCCCGCTTTATGGTAACGGCATCAAAAATCTGGATTATGGATGAACCGACGGTGTCACTTGACGGGCCCAGCACCGAACTTTTTCAAAAGATGTTAACGCAACATTTGGAAAAGGGCGGCATCGCAATCTTGGCCACACATATTGACCTGGGAATTGTGGGAGCGCGCACGCTGGATTTAACTTTATTTCGCGCGCATTATAGTGCCAAATACCCCATAGACCCAAGCAATTTTGATGAGGCCCTGATATGATTGCTTTGTTAATCCGTGAACTTCGGCTGGCCATTCGTGCGGGCGGAGGCTTTGGGCTTGGGCTCTCGTTCTTTTTGATCATGGCCATTCTAGTGCCGCTGGGTGTTGGCCCCACACCAGCGATCTTGGCCAAAATCGCCCCCGGCATCCTTTGGGTGGGGGCCTTATTGGCCACGCTTTTATCGCTGGATCGGCTTTTTGCCTTGGATTTTGAGGATGGCAGCCTTGATCTTTTGGCTGCATCTCCCCTGCCGCTTGAGGGGACTGTGGTAATAAAGGCGGTGGCGCTTTGGTTGGTTTCGGGCTTGCCTCTGACTTTGGTTGCGCCGATATTGGGGCTTTTATTACATTTACCACAAGAGGGTTATCTCTGGCTGTTGGCGTCATTGTTGTGCGGCACGCCAGCGCTTTGTTTTATTGGTGCTTTTGGTGCGGCCCTAACGGTGGGGATCAAGCGCGGTGGACTTTTGTTGTCGCTTTTGGTCTTGCCGCTTTATGTGCCCAGCCTGATCTTTGGAGCCGAGGTTATAAAACGCGGGGCTTCTGGGCAGGGAGCGGCCAGCGCGCTGACCTTTCTTGCCGCTCTGTCTATTGCGTCGGCTGCACTTTTGCCCTTTGTTTCTGCCAAGGCTTTGCGGATAAATTTGCGTTAATTGATCAAAAATTTGAACGGAATTAATATGTCACTTTGGGAATATGCCAATCCAAAACGTTTTATGGGCTTGTCGGGGCGGGTGTTACCTGTGGTCACGATTTTGGCTGCGACTTCTTTATTTGTGGGGCTGATTTGGGGATTTTTTTTCACGCCTGACGATTATAAGCAAGGCGCAACTGTCAAAATCATTTACTTGCATGTGCCCGCTGCTTTGATGGCTATCAATGCTTGGATGATGATGTTGGTAGCGTCATTGATTTGGTTAGTGCGCCGCCATCATGTTTCGGCCTTGGCGGCAAAGGCAGCAGGGCCGGTTGGTTTGACATTTACAGTCATTGCGTTGGTTACAGGCGCTATATGGGGACAGCCTATGTGGGGCACTTGGTGGGCGTGGGATCCACGGCTGACATCCTTTTTGATCTTGACGTTATTTTATTTTGGCTATTTGGCGATGTGGCAGGCGGTTGAAAATCCCGATACCGCTGCGGATCTGACGTCGGTCTTGTGTTTGGTGGGATCGGTTTTTGCGCTTTTAAGCCGTTATGCTGTTAACTTTTGGAACCAAGGTTTGCATCAAGGCGCGTCTTTAAGCATGGACAAGGAAGAACATGTGGCGGATGTCTTTTACCTTCCTTTATTGCTTTGTATTTTTGGTTTTGTCTTGTTGTTTTTGGCTCTGGTTCTTTTGCGCACAAGAACTGAGATCCGCGCCCGCCGTTTGTCGGTTCTAATGGCGCAAGAAAGGGTACGTAATGCCTGATTTAGGAAAATATGCTGATACTGTTTTAGCTGCCTATTGCCTGTCGATACTTTGTTTGTTGGCTCTTGTAGGACTTAGCCTTTGGCAGGGCCGCAAGATGAAACAGGCTCTTGCGCGCGCGGAGGTTGCGGCACGGGTGGGATCTGAGGCATGATCCGTCCGATGGTCATCTTTCCACCTGTTATATTTATGAGTTTGGCGGTTTTGTTTTACCTGGGTCTGGCGCGTAGCGATCCTGACGCTTTGCCTTCAACCTTTATTGGTCAACTTGCTCCGCAAGTTCTTGTCACGCCTTTGGGGCCTGATGCGCCCTTTGCAGCTGCGGACTTGCAAAAGCCGGGGGTGAAGATTGTGAATTTCTGGGCGTCCTGGTGCCAACCATGCCGCGCCGAACATCCACAATTGATTGCGCTGCAGGCGATGGGTGTGCCTGTTTATGGCGTAAATTACAAGGATGAAGCTACCGATGCATTGGGATTTTTAGTCGAAATGGGTACCCCTTATGAAAAGATGGGTCAAGATAGGCAGGGACGTATGGCTCTGGAATGGGGTGTTTATGGCGTACCTGAGACCTTTGTGATCGATGGAGTTGGAAAGGTTTTATTGCGTTGGGCCGGGCCAATTGCGGCGCGCAATTTGGAAAATGACATTTTGCCTACCATTGCACAGGCCGAGGCGTTGGCCTCAAAATAAAGGGGCCGCGTATAGCCGCGGCCCTTCTTTTTATACCGACTTGGCTAGGTCGCGCAGCACATAGTGCAACACGCCGCCATGTTCGACATATTCAATTTCAATCTCAGTATCTATGCGACATCTCAAAGCGATGGCTTTGACGGCCCCATCCTTATAGGTGATGATGCAGTCAACTGTTGAAAGCGGCTTAAGGTCGCCCTCTAGACCTTGGATCGAGACGATTTCATCGCCTGTTAACCCCAAGGATTTACGCGTGTCGCCATTGGTGAATTCGAACGGAATAACTCCCATCCCAACCAGATTTGAGCGGTGGATACGCTCAAAGCTTTCGGCGATAACGGCAGTGACACCCAAAAGTGCTGTGCCTTTGGCAGCCCAGTCACGGCCGGAGCCCGCGCCATATTCAACACCTCCAAAGATCACTAAAGGAGTGCTTGTTTCTTTATAAGCAACCGACGCATCAAATATTGAGGTTTGCACGCCGTCTGGGCCTTTGGTGTAGCCGCCTTCGACAGCGTCTAACATCTCATTTTTGATGCGAATATTGGCAAATGTACCACGCATCATCACTTGGTGGTTGCCCCGACGTGCTCCGTAACTATTAAACTCTGCCACGGGCACTTGGAGTTCATTCAAATAGCGACCCGCTGGTGTGCCCTCTTTAAATGATCCAGCTGGGCTGATGTGATCAGTGGTGATCATATCGCCCAAAAGCGCCAAAATACGGGCATTTTCGATGTTTTTGATCACTCCCGGAGTTTTTGACATCCCTTTGAAATAGGGCGGATTTTGAATATAGGTACTGCTGGCGGGCCAATCATAGGTCTCTGAGTCTGTTGTTTTGACAGACTGCCATTTCTCATCACCTTTAAATACATCTGCGTATTTTTTAAGAAATGCATCGCGGGTCACAGTTTTTTCGACCAGTTTGGCAATCTCGGCGTTGGTGGGCCAGATGTCTTTGAGATAAATGTCTTGGCCATTGCTGCCTTGGCCCAAAGGTTCGCTGGTTATGTCAATATTCATATCCCCTGCCAAAGCATAGGCCACCACCAAAGGAGGGCTGGCCAGATAGTTGGCGCGGACGTCAGGCGAAATGCGCCCTTCGAAGTTGCGGTTTCCCGACAAGACAGCGGTTGCGACCAAATCACCGTCATTGATGGCCGCAGAAATAGCCGGGTCCAGCGGACCAGAGTTGCCAATACAAGTGGTGCAGCCATAGCCCACCAGATTGAATCCAACCGCATCTAAATCTTTCTGTAGATCAGCAGCATTCAGATATTCAGACACAACTTGGCTACCTGGTGCTAGTGAAGTCTTCACCCAAGGTTTTGATTTTAAACCCAAAGCATGGGCTTTGCGCGCCACAAGACCCGCTGCAATCATCACTGATGGGTTCGACGTATTGGTGCAAGAGGTGATCGAGGCGATCACGACCTTGCCAGAATGCATCGTGAAATCACGACCTGCAACGGGCACTTCGACACCCATGGGGCGCTTAAAAGTGGCTTCCATCTCATGTGCGAAGCCTTTTTTTGCAGTATCAAGCGGCAAAAAATCTTGCGGGCGTTTTGGTCCAGAGATGGCTGGAACAATCGTGCCCATGTCCAGCGTGAGCGTGTCCGTATAGATCGGCGCATAATCGGCATCGCGCCACATGCCATTCGCTTTTGCATAGGCCTCGACCAAGGCTATGCGTTCTTCGTCGCGGCCTGTGCCACGCAAATAGCGCAATGTTTCTTGGTCAATTGGAAAATAGCCGCAGGTTGCACCATATTCTGGTGCCATA
>DPZQ01000036.1 GCA_003536295.1 Rhodobacter sp.
AGACTAAAATGACTTTGAAAAAAATCACAGCGATCGCAGCTTTAACCCTTGGTGGAGCCACCTCTGCATTGGCAGCGGACTGTGGTAAAATAACGATGGCAGAAATGAATTGGGCTTCGGCCGAGCTCATGGCCAACGTGGACAAGATCATAATGGAAACCGGCCTGGGCTGTACGGTCGAATTGGTGCCAGGGGCTACGACCACGACTTTTGCGTCTATGAATGAAAAAGGTCAACCCGATGTTGCAGGTGAACTCTGGACTAATGCAGTTGCGGTACCATTGGCGGCTGCAGAAGCTGAAGGCCGTTTGCATAAAGTCAACCAAGGGCCAATTACGGGTCTCGGTGAAGGTTGGTGGGTTACCGAAGATTTTCTCAAAAAACATCCTGATCTGAACACGGTAGAAAAAGTATTGGCACACCCCGAAATGTTCCCCGATGCGGAAGACAATTCTAAAGGTGCCTTTATGGGATGTCCCGCAGGTTGGGGTTGTCAGCTTGCAAATGCGAACTTGTTTAGAGCTTTTGAAATGGAAGCCAAAGGTTGGACATTGGTTGACCCAGGCTCGGCAGCAGGGCTCGATGGTGCGATTGCCAAAGCGTCTGAGCGTGATGAGCCTTGGTTTGGTTATTATTGGTCACCAACCTCGATCGTAGGTAAGTATAAATTACAAATGTTGCCCTTTGAGGCCGCATTTGCGGGCGCAGACAATTGGGACAATTGTATCGTGAAAGCCGAACAAGACTGCTTGGATCCTAAACCGTCTGCGTGGACTGTTTCAGAAGTGCAAACCGTTATTACTGATCGTCTAAAGCAGGAGGGTGGCGTTGCCGCTGACTATTTGGCTAAGCGCGTATTTTCGGGAGAGGTTATGAATGAAATGTTGGTCTACATGACTGAGAACCAAGCCACAGGTTCTGATGCAGCCTACTATTTCCTAGAAAACTATGACTCATGGAAGTCATGGGTAGATGCAGACACAGCCGCGCGTGTTGAAGCTGAACTTTAAGCCTTCATTTTGATGCCAAAAAGGGGGCCTTTGCCCCCTTTTTTCATTTCGTACAGTTCATAAAATCAAAAATTTGGAGTGATAATGGAATTCTTATTCGAATTTCCATCGCTTGGGCGCCGTACCCTAAGTGCCTTAAAAAAAGCAATTGACGAAACGTTTAAAGGCTTTTCTCGCGAATATGGCGAGGCGCTAGAGAACTTTTTCAACCCTTTGTTGAAATTTCTTGTTTGGCTTGAAAAACTATTATTAGCGACTCCTTGGCCTCTAATTTTAGTGTTGGTGGCTGGCCTTGCTTGGCTGGGTTCCCGGTCTCTGAAAATTACGATTGGTTCGGTTATGGCCTTTTTGGCTATTGGCTTTTTTGGAATGTGGGAAGATACGATGGCCACTTTGGCGATCATTTCCGTATCAACTTTACTTTGTGTCATAATTGGCATTCCGATTGGCATTTTGATGTCGCGCTCAAACCGGATGCAATCTTTAATTATGCCTGTGCTAGACGTAATGCAAACTATCCCGTCTTTTGTTTACCTTATTCCGGTCGTGATGTTGCTGGGCATCGGCAAGGTGCCTGGTCTGTTGGCAGTTTGCATCTATGCGATGCCGCCGATCGTGCGTTTGACAAACCTTGGCATTCGTTTGGTCGACCCTGAGGTTCTCGAGGCCGCCGACGCTTTTGGTGCGACCCCACGCCAAAAGATGATAAGAGTACAAATTCCGTTGGCATTGCCTAATATTTTTGCAGGCATAAACCAAACCATAATGATGGCTTTGTCTATGGTTGTTATTGCATCGATGATAGGTGTTAAAGGTTTGGGCGTGCCGGTTCTGCGCGCTGTTTCAAACCAGTACCTTGCCTTGGGCCTTATGAATGGGCTGGCAATTGTCGCCTTGGCGATCATTTTCGATCGGGTTTCGCAATCTTTCGGCAAAAGACTTCAGCAGTATCGGGTGGGTTCTGCGCATGAATAATAAAATTCAAATCAAAAACCTTTATAAGATTTTCGGCGACAAGGCTGATCAGGCGCTTAAACTAGTGCAGGGCGGCCTTAGCAAGACGGAGCTTTTGGAAAAACATGGCCATGTCTTGGGTTTGCAAAATATCTCGCTTAACATTCCTGAGAAGCAACTGCATGTGGTAATGGGGCTTTCAGGGTCGGGTAAATCGACACTGATCCGCCACATCAACCGTTTAATCGAACCCACCGCGGGTGAGGTGCTTATCGACGGCGAAGACGTGCTGTCGATGTCAACGCAAGATCTGCTTAATCTGCGGCGTCAAAAAACTTCGATGGTGTTTCAACGTTTCGGATTGCTGCCCCATAAGAGGATTATTGAAAATGTTGCCTTCGGCCTTGAGGTTCAACATATAGATAAAGACACGGCGCTTGCGAAAGCACAGCATTGGATCGAGCGGGTAGGCCTTTTGGGATATGAACAACATTTTCCCGCGCAGCTTTCGGGCGGTATGCAGCAGCGCGTGGGTCTGGCGCGGGCCTTGGCGACGGATGCAGATATTTTGCTGATGGACGAAGCATTTTCGGCTCTTGATCCGCTTATTCGTTTTGATATGCAGTCAATACTGCTTGAGCTGCAGCAAGAACTGCACAAGACAATTGTTTTTATCACCCATGACCTAGATGAAGCACTACGATTAGGTGACCGCATAGCCATTTTGCGCGACGGTGCCGTGATACAAGAAGGTACCGCCCAAGACATTGTTTTGCGCCCCGCCGATGATTATATCGCCGATTTCACCAAAGACGTTAACCGCGCAAAGGTCATCCGTTTGGGCTCAATCGCACAGACCTCTGAGCTAGTGCCAGGTGCACCAAACCTGAACGAAAAAATGATTTTGCAAGATGCCTTACTTGAAATGGCCAATTCACCCGATCAAATCATCAATGTTTTAGATGACAATAAAAAGCCCCTTGGGACTATTCGTCTAAGTGATGCGATCAGCCGTCTGCACGGCTAAAAAGCCTAAGCTTGAAGCGCGCTTTCCACCTTAGGCGGGGAGGGCGCTTTCGTTTTGTTTTAAATAGTGCATCAGTTTTTGCGCCACTTCATGAGGGTATTGGTCAATGAAGAAATGACCGCCCTTTTCCGACTGAAGGGTGATGTTGGTGGCATAATCGCTCCAAACATGCCCCAAATCATAATGTTGCGCCATTACCCCGTCTGCCCCATAATAAACCAAGGTAGGGCAAGTGACTTTGGTTTGCAGGCTTTGCTCATCGTCTAAAATATCAACCAAAGCTGCTGCGCGGTAGTCGGCGCACATGGCAGCAATGGTGGCCTTATCACGCCAAGCGCGCCGATAATCGGCCAAAGCCGCTGGGTCAAAGACCGACAAACCTGCTTTGCCCCAGCCCGTAAGGCAGGTCTCAAAAAACATGTCTGGTGCGGCTTCTATCATGGTTTGGGGAAAGGGGGCGGGTTGTGACAAAAAGAACCAATGCCAATAGGCTTTGGCTACATGGCGATCAAAACTGTTAAAAAGTGCATGTGTCGGAACAATATCCAAGACCGCAAGCGAGGTAATGCGCGCGCTATAATCCAGCGCCATACGGTGCGCAACGCGCCCGCCGCGATCGTGGCCGATCAGGTGAAAATAAGTGTGTCCAAGCCCTTGCATCAATGCCGCCATATCTTGTCCCATCAGCCGAAAGCTGTAATTATCTGCATTGTCGGTGGGCTTGGGCTTGTCGCTGTCGCCGTATCCGCGCAAATCAGCCACCACCACTCGAAAGTTTTGTGCCAGCAAAGGGGCTACCTTGGCCCACATGGCTTTGGTTTGGGGGAAGCCATGTAACAGCAGAACTGCAGGCCCCTTACCCATCGCGTGTGCCGCGATCCTTTGGCCTGTGGGTAACACGCAACTTACATCTTCAAATTCGCAAAACATTCTAAAGCTCCCTTAAAACACCAAACCGATGGTCGATAGTGTAAAATTTAACCCAAAATAAATGGCGACACATCTGCATAAATGGGAATACAAAAAATAATGTTCTACGAAAAGGCAACCCTGGGGGAAGTTCGAAAGAAAGTGAGGGTTGGCTTCGAGGATAGGGCAGCGCTGGAGCCATAATAATACATTGGGCAGCTGGCAGCCGTGGTGATGGGCGAGGAGTTTTTAGATTAGATCTGAACAATCCAGAAAGAAGGTCGAATATAAAAAAAGACCATCGAATAAAGTGGGTTCTATATTTTTTTCAAAAATTAAAAATTGCCGTTACCAATGAACTTAATCTTTTTTAAAAGGGACCAAGGGCCTGATAAATTCAAAATGGGTACTGACAGGTGCGGCCTATTCAAGTTTGATTTGATCTTTGGGAATATCAAGAAAATAACCCTTACCCGGCACATGTTTGACCAAAAGCTCGGATATGATTTGATTGCCAAGCGCATCACGTAGCCGTTTGATACGCATTACACCTGCCGCCTCATCGCAGTCATGAGGGGGTTTGCCTGACATCAGCGCCTCAAGGTCAATAGCAGTTAGATAGTCGGCATCCATCCTCGCCTCTAAAAACAGCGCTAAAGTATCGATGTTTGAGCGCGTCAGGCTAAAGCGGTCGTCATTGATCAAAACGCTATTATCTTCACGCCTGATGGCGATTGCATTGGCACGCAAGGCACGGCTTTTGAACTCTTTGATATGTTGGCGCATGCTTAGGTTTGCCGCCAATAGCCCCGCACTTACAATCACCAATGCAAAGGTCAGTAGCATCAACGTTACAATAACTTGCGACTGAAGCTGCAACGAGGATTCGAACAACGACCCCGATGCGGCCAATACCTCAAGCAACCTGATCTCGGTTTGCGAGGTGAAGTCCGTTTCAACAAAGATCCGCTCGACATTGGCGTTAAAGATAGTTGGGTCGGGCAATTTGAAAAACAACCAGGAAAATAGCGCCAAGATACCAATGGTCACAAGCCCCAAGGCTACCCTAATCACTTGGTTTTTTTTAATAACGAAGGAAAAATGCACCAAAGCTTTCCTTTCTTGCGGGCAAGTCACCGGGCGACACTTGGCCTAAGACCACCAACAAAGACCAGCCTTCAACGCTGATGCGGGCTGCTATTGGGGATGCATCAAGTGAGGCGTTGCAATTGGTATCGACCTTGATCACGCCAAGATGCAGCTGCAACGGATTATCTTTTTTGGCCTTATAGGCATAATAGCATTCTGCCTGCGCACCAAGCGCAGTTAACCCCAAAAAGAAGATGATCAAAAAGGTGCTTTTCATCCAACGATATCAGCAGATTTGACCCTGTTATTCAATAACCAACATTTGGGCCAAGTTGGTTTTTGTACAACAAGGTGGAAGCCGAATAGGGTAGGTTATTGACTTTGACAAATGAGGATATCATGGAGAAATACCTTCTTTCCCTTTCCCTTTTATCTTCGCTCAGCGCGGGACAACTTTTGGCTGTACCTGCCTATACCGGACCGCATCATCGAAATGATGCAATGGGGCCCTTATTGTTTGACTTGATAGAAACTGCGATTTTAGTTACCAATATCGATAATCTGGTGGGAGGCAACAAGCCGGAGCAAAGTAAAGTTTATTTAGACTGGGGGCGCTATTATCACCCGGGGCCCCCAAGTTTTAAAAAGCCATCCTATGATCATCATTGCCGCCATTATGGCCGATATAATCGGAACCGCTAGCCAAGGCGCCCTTACTTGCGCCTGTAAATCTACATAGGGAAGGGGTTTGACCCTGCTTTTAAGATTACTAACGCGTGGAAATCATTTTCAAAACATCTCCCAATGTACCAGGGGGGAGGTTGGTCGCCTTCAATTCAATCAAAAATCGACATTTTTTTTGTCGGGGAAAGAACAGAAGTTCTGCTTAAATGCAGGAGTATTTTACGATGATGAAGATCCGCTTCGATAAGCCCTTTTGGCGCGTTAGACCTATGCAAGTGGGTGTTGGATCTTTTGCATTTTTAGCTGGGCTTGAGGCGATCATTCGCGGCATGACGCTTTCGGTATATCCTTTGGTGCTTTACCACGCCTTTGGTAGCGCCGTTCTTGTGTCGAAAATCTACTTCATAATTGGTGTTTTGTCGTTGTTCATCGCCCTTTGGGTACCTTTAATCAGTACCTATATTCCACGGCGCTGGGTTTATAGTTTTGGGATGTTGTGCTATGTTATAGCAGGTCTTTTGGGCATTTATGGCGGCAAGGTTTTGGCCTTTGCCTTGATGCTGAATTCAATAGCTACTGCAATTTCTTTCGTTTGTTATAATGCCTATGTACTAAGTAATATCAAAAAAGCCGATTTTTCACAGCTTGAAACCAAGCGGTTGTTTTATGGTGGTTTGGGGTGGACGATAGGACCTGTGTTTGGAGTTTGGCTCTTGTCACATTGGGTGATTGGGCCCTTTGTCATCGTGATTTTGGGCGCTTGTTGCATGATAAGCGCCTTTTGGCGGATGCGCCTAGGCAATGGGCCTGTCTTTAACCGCACCAAACGACCATCACCCAATCCCTTTATCTACATCCCGCGCTTTTTCTCACAACCGCGGCTAGTGGCGGGGTGGTTTTTTGCGGTGATGCGGTCGTGTGGCTGGTGGGTCTTTATCGTTTATGCGGGTATTTTTGCAATCCAAAAGGGTCTGGGGGACCATGTGGGTGGAATGGCCACCTCTGCGGCCAATATGGGGCTGTTTTTATCGCCCTTGATGTTAAGATGGATGCAAAAACATTCGGTACGCCATGCAGTGATCGTGGGTTTTTTGGGCTTTAGCGCGTTGTCGCTTTTGGCGGTGCTGTTTTCACAGATACCGATTATGACGGTGCTGTGCCTTACGGGTGGTGCCTATTTCTTGGTTTTGCTTGATATATGCGGTGGCTTGCCATTTTTGATGGCGGTCAAACCGTCTGAGCGCAACGAAATGTCGGCTGTCTATTCCACCTTTCGGGATGTGTCGGGCATTTTGACACCGGGTGTGGCTTGGCTCGTGTTGCAATTTTTGCCGCTGGTGGGGCTTTTTGTGGTCACAGCCATGGGCGCTTTGATAGCAGCCTTTATTGCAACAAAACTGCACCGTCAGTTGGGGGTTGAGGGAGCCAACCGCCTGCGAAGTGTGCGGGCTTTGGGTTAGTTAAGGGCACGCCTGCTGTGCCTTGCACTCGACGATGATCGTTTGCGCTACTGCTGTGAAGTTGAGCAGTTGAAAACCCAGCATGTTTTTAATATGTCCTTGTTAAGGTGCAAACTGAACAGCCCTTTGGAAAAATTCCTGGCCTTTAAATATTGGGAGTAGACCTTTTTAAGTATATTTCCGTTTATGGGGGGCTTTGAGATATATGCTGAAGCTGTGCCGTTAAAGAAATTAGGTTATCCTATTGGGTGGGGAATACCCTTGTAACAATTCGACTATAACCTCATAGTTATAAACCAAGTTTTCTTTTAAAGGTCCCTTATGCTTATTCGAGCTAAAGATTCTGCTTTGATTATCATTGATATGCAAGAACGTTTGGTGCCAGCAATGATGGCGCCAGCACGTACGATCGCAAATACCCGTCTTTTGTTGCGAGCTGCTAACGAAACTTTTGTTCCAACTCTTTTGACTGAACAATATCCTAAGGGCTTAGGCCCGACTGTTGCTGAGATCAAACGAGCTGCGAAGGATGCGCCTATACTTCCGAAGATGCATTTTTCTTGTATGGAAGATGAGGGCTTCAATGCGAGCTTTCGGGCGCTGGATAGAAAACAAGCGATTATCGCAGGAATGGAGGCCCATATTTGTGTAATGCAAACCGCTTCCTCGATGGTTGAAGAGGGCTTTGAAGTTTTTGTTGTTTCGGACGCAACTGCTTCTCGTACAATTGAAAGCGAACTAGCCTGTCTTGCGCGCTTAAGTGCTGCGGGTGTTAGTATTGTTACAACAGAGATGGTAGTATTCGAATGGCTCGGAAAAGCTGGAACCCCCGCATTCAAAGTTTTGTTGCCATTCATTAAATAAGTTCGACGAGGTTATTTTTTCCCTTTTTTGGTTTTGTTCCCCTTACGATTTTGTCGCTTTTGAAGTCTGAGACTTGAGGCATCATTTTCAAGATCTTCAGCCAACAACTTTTTCCACCGCGCAATACGCAAAGGGTCAAGCTGCCCCTCTTCCACTGCTTTTTGCATGGCGCAGCCTGGTTCATGAACATGGCTGCAATCTGAAAATTTGCACAAATGGCTGAGTGCGATTAAATCGGCAAATACCGCTTCGATTCCATCATAGGCGTCCGATAGCCGCAATTCGCGAATGCCAGGCGTGTCTATTAGCCAGCCCCCCGCCAAAGTTTGGCGCAGCGCCCGGGCCGTTGTGGTGTGGCGGCCTTTGGCATCATCGTCGCGAATGGCGGCGGTTGCTTCGTTCAGGCCCGTTAGGCCGTTTTGCAATGTAGTTTTGCCGACCCCAGACGATCCAATAAGCGCCAAGGTCTGGCCCTTTTGACAAAATTCTGCAAGCCGTGCGACGTCACTTGGATCTTTGGCATTCAGCTTCATTGCCATTACATTTGGGGCCAACGTTTCTGCCATTTGGCGCAAAATCTCGGGTTCAGCTGCATCACTGGCCAGATCAGCCTTGGTCAAAATCACCAAAGGCCGCGCCCCAGCCGAGGCGCAAAGCGCTAAGTAACGCTCAAGCCTTGCAGGGTTGAAATCGGCGTTACAGCTGGTGACGATGGCCAAATGGTCGACATTAGCCGCGATCAATTGGCGCGCGGCCGTATCGCCGACGGCGCGTCTTGCGATAGTGGTTGTGCGCTCTAGCAAGCGAGTGACCAACGCCCCTTCATAAGTTACCCAGTCACCAACGGCATAAAAGCCCGTTGGCAAAGGAGTGGTAAGCGCAATCGTACCGTTTAACGCCAAGGCGGTGATGCCATTGCGCGTCACGCCAGATACGCGTGCGGGGGTTTCTGGCGGGGAGATTTGCTGGGCGAAGTGCTCAGACCATCCCAAATCTTCTAAGGTGAACAGGGTCACAAAACCGCCTTATATCATACAGTGTAAGGGTGCGCGCCGCGCGATGACCCTGCCATCAAAGTGCCAAACTCGGGCGCTTTGGGGTCTATGCCAACCAAATGCATCATATGCCATGCTAAAGCAAGATTAGATGATAAGACCGGCATGGCAATCTCGGCCTCGGCTTGTTTGGCAATTTGGACCACGCGTAAATTTGTACACGCGGCTATGACCCCGTCGCAAGGCCCCGCAGCTGCCACGGCTTTGATGCCATTTAAAATCGCATTGGGGCTGATGCGCGCGACCACGCGGTCATCGCTTTCTTCAAATGAGGCAAAGCCCGTGATTGAGATACCCGCCTCTTCGAGGCGCTGGATCATAAGCTTTGATACTGCCGGCACATATGGGGTTAAAAATCCTATTTTTTTTAGCCCAAGAGTGTTGCAGGCAGCGATTAGTGCAGACAATGGTTCTGTGACTTTGGCTTGGCTTTGGGTCTTTTGGATGGCACTTTTGACGCGAGCTGGCCCGATCACGGTCGCGGCTGATGTGCAGCCATACCCGATCACATCCATCCCGCAATCTGGAAACATGCCTGCCGCAAGCGGCAACTCGGCCTCCATCGCAGCCAATGTTTGCGGGGTGATTTGCGTGGCCATTTTAATGCGGTTATGATAAATAGATATATCTTGCCGCTGATTTAAAAGAGTAAACTCGGGCTCGAGCGTCTCGTCAGCCTCTAGTACTATCAGGCCCATACGCGCGGCAGTGCCTATCCCAGTGTCTGTATCAAAGTGCAGCTTCATAAGAGGGGCTCCTATAATATGGGCAGCTCGGGCGCCGCACGGCGTGATAGCAGCCTTGCGCCCCCATTTTCGATTACGATATTCTCTTCATGTACCATAATTTTACCTGCGCCGTAAGAAAGCGACGGTTCAAGCGTGAGGACCATCCCCTCTTGCAACTCGGTCTTGTCCCAAGCGCAGTGAGAGGGCCACTCGGTCAATTGCATTCCAAGCCCATGTCCCAAGCGTCCCACATCGCCACCCGCATTATCTAGCGTGGTAATCACTTTTTGCATCGCGTGGAAAAGATCGCAGGCCCTTGCCCCAGGAACGGCAGCGTTAAGGCCTGCTTGAGTGGCGCGCCATAAAACATCATAGGCTAGTTTCGAATGATCATCCGCCTTTCCCATCGCAAAATTGCGATCAAAATCGCAAAAATACCCGTCAAAAGTGGCCCCTGTGTCCAGCATCACAATATCGCCCTTTTGCAAAGGCCGCCGGCTGGGCGGTGAAATTACATCAATATAACCGTCCTGATCGGCGCCGCCCACCAAATAGGGCACATCGTCGGCCCCTTGGGTTAAGCATTCTTTGCGAAAGGCGCGAAACGTGTCGTCAAACCCTTGGTCGACAAAGGCCAAACGCCCCATCGCTGCAAAACTGTCCGACGCAATGGTGCAAATATGTGCAATTTTTTCAATTTCACTAGATGATTTCACCATACGCTGGGCGCGGATTTGAGGGGTGATGTCGCACACCTCAAGGCCTGCTAGCAGGTCTATGAGGCGTTCATAATCGCCAAGTGGCATGCGTAAAAAGGTTTCATGCCCCTTTAAAAGTCCCAATTTCTTGCGGGTTTGCGCCAAGGGGGCCATCAGCTCTACCAAAAGACTGATCCCGTCATCGGTGGGAGTGGGTGCAGACCAGGTGCGTATATCATCAATCCAAGTTTGTCGCATAAGGGCTGCACCAATTTCAGGGATTACCGCAATCGGTTTGCCATTTTGGGGGATGAACAAAAACCAAGGCCGCGTGGGGCTTTGCCAAAATAGGGTGCGAAAACCCGTGAAATAACGCAGTTCCGCCTCGGTTGTGAAAAGCGCTGCTGCCACATCGGTGCGCGCCATATACGCTTGCAAAAGGGTGGTACGCTTTTCATATTCGTCTTGATCAAATCCTAAACTGGGCGCAGGCATGTGCTAAACCTCTGCCATTAGCTGCGCATAAATATCCGGGTCAGTAATCCCTTCCGAGCCAAAGACCAAAATCCGCGCATCTGCCCCCAGCGCTAAAGCATCGCGCAAGTCTGGGGTGTGACAGGCTGCAATCGCCACCGCCAAGCCCGCCACCGCACTTTCACCTGCCGTGATAGCTGGGTCATCGGCCAAAGGGTGTGCCAAAAGGCGCATTGTGGGGCCAACCACAGTATCGGGGATAGTTAGAAAATCGGTCACTTCCGCGTCAAGAATGGGCCATGCTAGGGGGGAAGGCGCACCACAAGAAAGTCCCGCCATCACCGTTTCTTTTTGAATGTTAAAGTTGGTCAAGGTCCCATTTTGGGCGCTGACAAACAGGCAAGGGGCCAAGTCTGGCTCTACCACGCAGATGCGGATTGGGCTTTGTGACCAATATTGGCGCAAAAATGCGGTGATTGAAGCGGCCATTCCGCCCACGCCCCCTTGCAAAAAGACATGGGTTGGTGCTTGGTCTAACGTTTGGCATATTTCATTCACCATGACCCCGTAGCCTGCCATCACATCGCGCGGCGGATCTTGGTAGCCGGGCCAACTTGTGTCTGAGATGACAAACCAGCCGTTTTTTTCCGCCTCTAGTCTTGTCAGCGCCACCGAGGCGTCATAATCGCCGGCAATGCGCACGACCAAAGCGCCATAGGCGCGCATCGCCTCGGCGCGGCCTTCACTGACCTCGGCGTGAATATAGATGCGGCATGGCACCCCAAATCGCTGGCAGCCCCATGCGAGGGAACGCCCGTGATTGCCGTCTGTGGCAGAGACCAGCGTGATGCCTGCAGCTTGGGCCCTATAGCGGCCGCCAATTATATCTTGTGACTTAACGGGATGACCAAGTTGAGCTGTCAGCTCTTTTTGTAACAGCCTAAGTGCCGCATAGGCCCCACCCAAAGCTTTAAAACTCGCTAGATTAAAGCGCAGGGCTTCGTCTTTGTAATGGATTTTTGCAATGCCTAACTCTTCAGCCAAAGCCCTAAGCGCATAAAGCGGCGTCGGCGCATAGCCTTGCCAGGTGGTAATTTCGGCAATGGCATCGGTGAAGTCTTGAGACGTGATCACTTGATCCTTGGCAGACCCACCTAGAGCGTTATGAACATGATGGGCAATTTTGGTGTTCGAAAAGGCAGAATGCATGGGCGAAAAAGCTCTCTATAGGGTAACAGTTTCATAAATCGTCACCCTATAGAGTTTGCTTTCGGTTGCAAGGATGCGATGCGCCCGAGGCGCGCGTCATTTGATCAGTTCAAAGCCCTTGTGGCGCGCAATAAGCTTTGATGGTCTTTTGCATACCTTACGTCCAAAATCATATCTAACCATATTCAGTTTGTAACTGTGCCACATTAAACCGTCTTTTTCGAACAGCTAACGAGCGTAAGCGTCGCTTGGGAGCGTACACGAGGGCTTGTTTTTTGGCCTTATATCACGCAGTAGAGGAGCCAAGGATTGGTCGCGGTTAATTCCGTGTCGGCTGCCTGGTATTTGGGACATCGTAATGAAGCATGGGATTAACGGCTTTTGGGTCAAAGGGCGTCAATTTATGCCCATCCTTGCTGGCTTTTTACTTTTTGCCTTTGGAGCCATAGCGCTGTCACGACTTTTATCTCCCATTCAGGGCGTAGATATTGTGGCACAAATTGGCGCCACACCGTCTTTTGCTCTGGCCTTGTCGCTGGGAGCTACCGTTGTCGCCTATGTGGCCTTGATTGGGTATGACTGGTGGGGCCTTAAATTCATCGGCAAAAATCTACCGGGCGACGTGATTTTGTTGGGGGGTTTTTTGGGCTATTCGATCGGCAACTCCATCGGTATCAGTGCCGTGTCGGGGGGTGCTGTACGCTATCGTATTTACGCGGCCTTTGGTCTTGATCTTTATGATGTGGCGGCCATTTCATCATATATTGCTGTGGCCATGGGACTTGGCACCACAATAATCGGCGTGGTGGCTTTGGCATTTTACCCGCAGATGTTGGCCAGCTATTTACCCTTTTCAAGCCAAGTAGTGCAAGGAGGGGCTATTGTGATAAGCCTTGGCATGATGGCGGTGATTTATGGCCTGTCTTTTTGGGGCCAAGTATTCAAAATTCGCAACTTCAACTTGAAAATGCCCAATCCAAAGGTCTTGTCTGGTCAAATCGTCATTACGACCATCGATGTGGCCATGGCCGCCTTTGCTCTTTGGATTTTATTGCCGCAAGGCGCGCCTGACTTTTGGGCCTTTTTGGCCATCTATGCCGCAGCGGTGATGATCGGTGTCCTTAGCCATGTGCCGGGCGGGGTGGGGGTATTTGAAACGGTAGTTGTAGCCGCCATGCCGCGGGGTATTTCGCTTGAAGAAACCGCCGCCGCCCTGGTTATTTTCCGCTGCATTTATTATCTTTTACCCTTTGCTTTGGCCTTTTTACTTATTTCATTCGTAGAGGCGCGCCGCGCGGGCAGTTTCTTGGCCAGGGCTTTTGGCAATACCCCCGCGCGTTTGCAGCCGCTGTTTGATGCGATGACCGATCTGTCGCCGATTTTAGTTGCGCTTTTGGCCTTCGGTTTGGGGGGCTATTTTCTGTTTGTCTCGATCAGCCCCGAGCAACAAGTCGCCCAATTGGGCGAGGGCGAGTTGATCGCTGCAATTTTGCGGGAGGGCGGCTCTATCATATTGGCCGTGGGTGGGGTGTTGTTGCTTATCTTGTCAAATGCCTTGATCCGCCGCATTTCAGCTGCCTTTTGGCTAAGCGTACTGGCGCTTGGCAGCGGGGCGGTGGCCTCGTTGTTCAACGGGCTGGATTTTGAGAATGCAATGCTTTTTTGTGTGTTCTTAGTTGGATTTTTACCCTTTCGAGCCAGCTTTGATCGTAGGAATAACCTCACAACCATGGTTTTTAGTGCGGGCTGGTTTGCATTGTTGGGTGCGCTCATCTTGTCGCTGGGTCTGTTCTTCATTTTGGTGCATGAGGCCAATCCCTACTCAAACGATCTTTGGACGACTTTTTCTAAATCGGCCAGCACACCGCGCGCATTGCGGGCCGGGCTATTGGCATCAATTGTTTTGCTGGTCTATGTGGTCTATGTGGCACTTTTGCCCCACAGGGACGACCCTTAGCTAAGTTTCTAACTTTACGTGCCTAGCTCCATGCGCAAAATAGTAGCGTTTGATTTATATGAGAGCGTAAAATGATCAAAGACAAAAACTGAAGGATAGCGAGACGTGTGTCTTTTGTCACGGCTGCTTTAGACCTACACAGCTTTCGCCTTTTAACATGGTACGCCCCAGTGTATCTTTGTTGATTGGACAATCATACCACCGACTGGGGCGAGGGGCAGTACATCTGTGCGAAAGATTTGTCATATTTTGGTGCTCTTTGTCGTGAGGGAATTTTGTTAGATGCAGAGGGCGAGCTAGTCCCACTTGATCGTCAAGTGATTGAGACGGTTACCTCGGGCGAGCTTTTGTCACAGCAATTTCCAGATCTTGATGCCAACGCTGAAAACTTTAGCGAGAAAATGGCGATTTTTGGAGGCAGCTGGAGTTTCGGTTTACTGTTCATTGGCATTTTAATCGTTTTGATGATGTTAAATTCTCTGGTTCTTTTGGCTACGCCCTTTGAGCCTTATCCGTTCATTTTGTTGAATTTGCTTTTAACGAGTTTGGTCGCGCTGCAAGCACCCATCATTATGATGAGCCAAAGACGTCAAGAAATAAAAGACCGAATAAGTGCAGGAAATGATTATATGGTGAATTTGAAAGCCGAACTTGAAATTCGTCAACTCCGTGAAAAATTAGACCATCATATGGGGACACAAGATCATAAATTGAATGAGCTGCGGCGAGTTCAAATCTCTTTTATGCATGATCAATTAGATCGTTTGCGTCAAGGTTGAATCAAAAAAACGGAGCCCCGAAGGGCCCCGCTATCTCTTTTTAATCGGCTCCCCTGACGGGTATGCTTCCATCAGCGTTTGGCTTGATGAAGCGCTGTACCAAGTAAAGAATAACCACCAGGCTGATCCCCGCAGCGTCTGTTTTGAGACCGCCTTCGATCATCAAAAGCGCTGCAAGTGTAAGGCCTATGCGCATGAACCAAGCGCTTCGTGTTTCCATAAACCAGCCCTGAACTGCGCTTGACAGAAGGTAAACTCCAACAACAGCAGTTACTCCCGCACGGAAAATATTTACCCAATCACCCTGCATCAAAAGTGCGCCGTTGTAAAAGAACATAAAAGGCACAATAAAGGCCGCAATACCAATTTTAAAACTTGCTACGGATGTTTCCATTGGGTTGGCACCTGAAATGCCTGCAGCTGCGTAAGATGCTAGAGCCACAGGCGGCGTGATGGCCGAGACAACTGCAAAGTAGAACACAAAGAAATGCGCCGTCAAAGGTGGAATCCCCAGTTCAACCAATCCAGGTGCCACCACAGACGCCGCCACAGCATAGGCCGCGGTTGTTGGCATGCCCATGCCCAAAAGCATAGCTATCAACATAGCAAAAACCAAAGCCAGTAATTGGCTTACCCCCGCCAAACCCAAAAGCAGGTTTGAAAAGCGCGCGCCAACACCGGTGAGCGAGATGACCCCCACAATAATACCCGCACATGCACACACTGTGATGATCTGGATGGACATCACCCCGGCCATCTCAAAGGCTTTCATGATCGCCCGCAGGTTCATGCGATAAGGCGTGAGCCAGCTGACGACAGCTGCTGCTGCAGTAGCTAAAGTGCCGGCACGGATCACCGAATAATTCATAAACAAAGCTGTGATCAAAATGATAATAGGCAAGAATAAATAGACTTGCTTTGCCAAGGCTTTAAACTTTGGCAATTGATCGGCGCGCATGCCTTTCATATTTAATTTTGCTGCTTCAAAATCAACCATGAAATAAATTGATACAAAGTAAAGGATTGCAGGAATGATCGCAGCAGTTGCGATGTCGGCGTAGGGAATGCCTGTCACCTCGGCCATAATAAAAGCACCAGCACCCATTATCGGTGGCATTATTTGGCCACCTGTCGAGGCCGCTGCCTCAACCGCGCCTGCTGTGCGCTTATCATAGCCCACTTTTTTCATCAGCGGGATGGTCAATGAGCCCGTTGCAACCACGTTACCCGCCGACGTTCCATTGATCATACCCATCAGTCCAGAGGCAAAAATAGCCACCTTGGCGGGTCCTCCCCGCATTCTGCCTGTCGCTGCGAAAGCGAAGTTTACAAAATAATCCCCCACTTTTGATGCCTGCAAAAAGGCTGCAAAAATGATAAACAGAATGATGTATGTTGAACTTACTGCCGTTGTGGGGCCTAAGATCCCAGCATCTGTATAGACCTGGCTGAAAAAACGGGTCCAAGTAATTTCAGGCGAATTTAAGAAACTTGGCAAATATTGGCCAGTGAAGACATAGATCAAAAATACCGCTGCGATCACCACCAATGCCAGACCGGCAACTCGGCGTGTTAGCTCCATGATTAAAACAACACCTGAAAGTGCCGCAATCGAAATTCCAATTGGGGCGAATGGGGTTCCTGTCGAATTGCGCATTAAAGTACTAAAAATTACGATAAGGTAGGCAGCTACACTTGCCGAACAAAGCGCTAAGACAACATCTACAGAGGAAATTGAAGCGCGTTCGCGTTTGTGAAACCAGCTCAGCACAATTGAACCAAGCGTTGCTACCATCAAAGGAACTCCGTAGGACCAAATTTCATAAAAACGAATACTTTTATCGATGCCGTTCCACATCGCGCCAGCTGAAATTTGCTGCGCAAATGTAAAAACGGTAAATAAAGAGTACAGCGCAGGCAGCATTAGTAGATAGGCCGCATAGCCCAAAATCGGGGTTTCTTTGTCACCTTCTGAAAACATACGCCCTGCAAATAAAATAAAGCCAAGCCCCAAAGCGCCGGCCACGTGCAATATCCGAAAGTTCCAAGTTTCCACAGGAAAAGATGGCAAAAAAGGCAGAGACATGCCCGTCCATTCATATATTGAAACTCCATTGAGCGCCAACATATGCACTAAGGCGTAAAGCATCGATAAGGTGGCAACAATGGCCATATTTGAGCCTGTGAAAAGACGTCTGTTGGTTTCAACTGGCTCTTCGTCAATGCCTTCGACATGAATGACTTGATCGTCGTCTTGGATGTTTCTGGTCATTTTTGCTCTCTTACTAAGCGGCTCAATGGCTTTGTTACCGCACTCTACCTATGAAACAGGGCTGCCCAAAAGAGCAGCCCTGAAAAAAGCCTCGCAACAGAATTAGCCGCCGTGAATTTCGTTGGCTGGGATTGTTGCCCCATTTTCATTGAACCAACGTGCTGCACCTGGGTGCCACATTAAGACTTTGTTTTTGTCCCAGTTTTCAAAAACAGTTTCTTTTGCAGCTTTATGAATGCCCATCATACGCGCATTGTCCGACATGATGACATTGGTTGCTTCGTAAACAAAGCTTTCAGCCAGATCACAGTTTGCGATCCCAAAGTTCCACATAGACACCGAACGCAGATCGTTGTTCAAAGTGCTGTATGTGGCCGCAGGAATGGTGAAGTCAGCGACTGGGAATTTTGCCAAAATTTTGGCTTGTTCATCTGCTGTGAATTCAATGAAGTTCATTTCAGTTTGCACTTCAAGTTGGCTTACCGCAGGGGTTGGAACGCCAACTGCAAATGCAACAACATCAAGTAGACCGTCTTGTAATTGGCTGCCAAGATCATTCCACGAGCCGTTGCGACGATCATAATCAACACCCAGCTCTGTCATCATAGCTGGGAAATATGTGTCTGAGGTTGAACCAGCAGGGCCAAAGCCAATGCGTGCGCCTTTTGGGATGTCGGAAACAGATTTGATCCCAGAAGAGGTGAGGGCTGAAACTGCAAATGGTGTTTTATACATGGGAAACATTGCGCAAGCATTGTCCAATTTGACACCAGGTGCGATTGGGTTCGTGCCGTTGATGGACTCGTTTGCTGGGCCCATTGTTGTCATGCCGAAAGCTGCTTCGCCTGTGTGGACCAAAGCCATGTTTTGCATGGGTCCACCGGTGACTTCACCTGCGCCAGACAGTTTCAATTGGTCAGCAATAAGATTGGCAAAGCCTGAACCGTATACGAAAAAGGTGCCGCCTTGTGATGCCGTTGCTACCGTAAAACTTTCTGGCCAGCCAGCACGGTCTTGTGCCGATGCTCCACCGAAAGCTGTCGCTGCGATCAAAGCCGCACCGAGATATGTTTTAATCATTCGATTTCCTCCGAGTTAGCCTCTAACATGGTGTTACCATAAGAGATCGAGACATATTAAGGTAATGTGGTTTGATCTCAAGTATAAAATTTTAAATTGGTAATTATTTTTGTCCAGATTAGAGGTCTAAACGGGTTAAAGCGCACTGGTTACAAATCCCCTAGTTATAATTTTTTGCAAACCCATCATAATATTCCAATAAATAGTCATTTATATTTAATGGCTTGCAATAGTTTCTCCATAAAAAAATCTAAATGTTTAAGAGAAAAGGTGAGCGGTGGGCGAATTTTGAGCGCCGAGCCGTCTTTGCGACTGGTTGAAATTAGCACCCCTTTCTGCGCCAACTGATTGACCAACCGGCTTGCTGCAATGGGATCGGGACTGCCGTTTGCGTCAATAATATCAACTGCCAACATCAGGCCAGCCGCGCGAACCTCGCCCAAACCTGCAGTTTGGCGCAACGCTTGTGCCATCGCGTCACCAACCTTTTTTGCATTGACTATCAGATCTTGATTTTCAATCACATCAAGTACTGCATTGGCCGCAGCCATCGCGATCGTGTTGCCGCCAAATGTGTTGAAATAGCGCGATTTCGCACCAAAGTCTGCAATGACTTCGGGCCGCAGCGCAAGGGCTGCAACAGGATAGCCATTGCCCATTGGCTTGCCCATTGTGACCATGTCGGGCACAATTGCGTGGCGCGTAAAGCACCACATGCTGTCCCCCGTACGGCCAAAGCCAGGCTGGACCTCATCTGCTATTATCAGAGCACCCTCCTTTTTCATCAGAGCAGCTGCAGGGGCTAAAAACCCCTTGGGCCCGGCGGCAACCCCGTCTGAGGTGAAAATACTATCTATCAATAAAGCGGCGGGTTTAATTCCTTTGGCGCGCATATCTTCAAGAGCCGCAGACACTCTTTGCGCAAAGGCCTGCCCATCTGCGTCAAGTGGGGGGGCTACCAACCATGTGTTTTGATAGGGCAAAACTCCTGGCCCAAGAGACGGCGACAGGCCAGCGATCAGATGTGTGGTGCCATGATAGGCGTTATTAGTAATGATAACGCCGCTGCCGCCCGTGACATCAAAGGCCAAACGCAGCGCCAAGTCATTAGCCTCAGAGCCTGAGTTGGTAAACATAACATGGCCAATTTCTTCTGGAAAACTGACCAAAAGTCTTTCAGCGAAGGCCACAGGTTCGGTCGTCAAGTAGCGGGTATGGGTGCACAGGGTCGCGGCCTGATTTGAAATGGCACGCACCACATGTGGGTGGCTGTGGCCAACCGAGGCAACGTTATTATAGACATCTAAATACTTGGTGCCATCGGCCCCGTAAAGCCACACATCTTCACCACGCACCAGATTAAGGGGTTTTTCATAAAACAGCCGATAGGCGGGCCCCATCGCTTTGGCACGCCTATCGATGAGCTGTTGATCGGCCGCTGGCAAATCAACTGCGCCTGGCACAAAGGCATTGAGCATGGTGTTGTCAGGCGCGCGCATCAAGGTGGTTCCTTAAATATGAAATAGCATCGGCATAGGGCAGCCGCATCAGCTGAAACAGGCCGCGCTTTGCCATGGGCTGATTGCGCAAAATATAGGTGGCGTTTTCAGGGTAAAGGGCCGCGCGCCAAGCGGTGATGATCAATGTCGTACAGAGTCGCGCCATGATGAGGGCTGGCAGCAACATAAGTTCGAGCTCAGACAAAGGGCGCAGGCGGTGAAAGGGTACCAGGTACTGAACCACGCTTTCATAAGCATGGGGGCCTTCGTGAATATTATAGGCCAAGGCCACCGCCAGATCACAGATCACCGGCGTAAAGACCATATCGCCAAAATCCAAAAAACCTGCGATTTGATCGGTATCTTGCGGCTGCATGACCACGTTATGGGGTTGAATATCATTATGGCACCATTGGCGTGGCAAATCGGCCAGATAGGGAGCCGCGTGTCGGTTGAAAAGCGCAAGCGCGTTGGTCACTGGGGTGAAAAGGTCTGAGGGAAGATATGTAAGATGTACACCCAGATCCGCGGTATGTTGGACGTCCCACATCAAGTAAGGTGGCGGGGCCTCAGAGCTAAAATCCGCAAGCGCCAAAACCATATTTGCGTGTGCTGTTGCTATTGAATGCCGCTGAAGCGGGCTGTTTGTCGTCTCGTGCCAGGGTCGGCCCGACATCCAAGATAAAAGCCTTACGGTGTGCCCATCCACAATGATTTCACTGGCGCCTTGTGCGGTCAATTGAATACGGGGTACTTGCACCTCTGGGTTGGTTTTTTCCAAATGTAATAGGGCTTGGGTTTGCAGCAAAGTGGTGGCAAAGCTTTCAGCACTATTGGCGCATTTAAAGACGAATTCGCCGGCTTTTCCAGTCATATAGAGATTTAAATCACGTTCAGCATTGAGCTGCGTAACCTTATCAACAGCTATGCCCCAGATTGTTTGCACAAGCTCTGCGGCCATCTTGTGCGACATTTGTGGCTTTGCGCCGCTTAAAACATCTGCTGTCATCCTAGCCTACCCGTTTTTCGCTAAAGGCTAACGAGCTGGGCCTGTGCTGGCAATTGGATAATTTACGAGGCTGTCCAGCCGCCATCAATCAGTAAAGACGTGCCCGTCATCATTGCAGCTGCGTCAGAGGCTAAAAATACCACCGCTCCCATTAGATCTTCAACCTCGGCGATACGGCCAAGTTTGATTTGATCTTCAATCCATTTGCGCCGCGCAGGAATGGACAGGGTCTGCTCTGCCAAAGGGGTTCGGGTAAACGTTGGGCACAGGGTGTTGACGCGTATCTTATGGGGCCCCCATTCCACGGCCATAGCCTTTGTCATCCCCTCTAACGCGTGTTTGGTGGCACAATAGACCGCGCGGTCGATACCCCCGACCAGCCCCATTTGCGACGAGACATTGATCAATGAGCCCGACCGTTGCGCGCCAACCAAACTTTTTGCCACCGCACGCGTTAGAAAATAGGCGGCCTTTACGTTGACATTGGTCACGGCGTCATAATCGCTTTCGATGGTTTGTAGTGCAGGGCTATGGCGCGCAAGCCCCGCCGAATTCACCAAAATCTCGTAAGGGGCCTGTGCGGCAAGTGTGCTTTCCATTTTTGCAGTGTCGCAAATATCAAGGGCTAGATAATCGGCTTCTAGCCCCTCAGCGCGCATCTCCGATTGTAAAAGCACCAGATTATCGGCTTGGCGCGCCAGCAGCGTAACGCGCGCGCCGGCCTGCGCCAAAGCCACGGCCGCGGCGCGGCCAATACCACTTGAGGCGCCTGCAACCAAAGCGCGGCGCCCATCAAGCCGAAAGGAAGGGGTCTGGGGTAAGGGCATCAGTCCTCCGCGCGCGGTAGTGCTGCGGTGCCATAGGGGATATTTCGTCCCCCATAGCGACGTAAGCGAATGTTGCATTGTTCGGCATGGCCTACAAAACCCTCTAACATACAAAGACGCGAGCCATATTCACCAATCGTGGTGGCGGCTTCATCTGTGGTGATACGTTGATAGCTGTGAGTTTTAAGGAACTTGCCAACCCAAAGGCCGCCCGTATAGCGGCCCGCCTTTTTGGTTGGTAAGGTATGGTTGGTGCCAATAACTTTGTCACCATTGGCCACATTAGTGCGCGGGCCCAAGAACAAGGCTCCATAGGATTGCATATGGGTCAAGAACCAATCATCACGGTCGGTCATGACTTGCACATGTTCATAGGCCATTTCATTGGCTACAGCCAACATCTCATCATAGCTGTCACACAAGATTACCTCACCAAAGTCGCGCCAGCTGGCGCTTGCGGTTTCAGCGGTGGGGAGAATTTTCAACAAACGGTCAATTTCGGCCAAAGTTTCGGTGGCCAATTTGCGGGAATTCGTGATCAAACAGGCGGGCGAATTATATCCATGTTCGGCCTGGCCCAAAAGATCTGTGGCGCATAGTTCGCCGTCGACGGTGTCGTCGCAGATTATCATAGTCTCTGTGGGGCCTGCAAAAAGATCAATGCCTACACGGCCATAAAGTTGGCGCTTGGCCTCCGCCACAAATGCGTTGCCGGGGCCTACAAGCATATGCACCGGCTCAATTGTTTGGGTGCCAATTGCCATCGCGCCTACGGCTTGAATGCCGCCCAGCACATAAATCTCGTGCGCGCCTCCTAAATGCATGGCAGCGACAATCGCAGGGTGGGGTTCGCCATTCACAGGCGGGGCGGAGGCCACGATACGTGGAACCCCTGCAACGGTTGCTGTCAAAACCGACATATGGGCCGATGCGACCATGGGGAACTTGCCTCCCGGCACATAACAACCAACTGATTGCACGGGTATGTTCTTATGGCCCAAGATGACACCGGGCAGTGTTTCAATTTCGACGTCGGTCATGGTAGCGCGCTGTGCCTGCGCAAACCGGCGGATTTGTGTTTGGGCAAATTTGATATCGTCCATATCGCGGGTCGACACTTTTTGCATTAAAGCAGTAATTTCAGAAGGGCTAAGGCGAAAATCTGGGCGCTCAAAATTGTCGAATTGCAAGGATAAAGCCCGCACGCCTGCATCCCCCTCCTTTTCAATTTTTGTCAGTGTTGCTTCGACCGTTGCGCGGATGCGCAGATCGTCACTGGCCTTGTCGGCTTCGGATCTGCCAGATTTAAGATAGATAATTGCCATGCGACGTCCTTAAGATGTGTTCCAGTCATAATTTGCCACGGGCGTCTTTGCCATTAGACGAAGATGCGCGGCTTTGATGTGACTTGTTATAGCGCGATCCACCCAAAGGAAAGATCACATGAGATCCAGCTCTAAGCCGCGTAGCCCTTTAAGGTGATTCTACCTAGTCGCATTTTATCGTAAGTTTTTTGGTTTTTCGTCTTTTTTCAACAAGTAGGCTCCCTTTGCAGTCTTTTGGGGTATCGCTAACAAGCCCTTTTTGCTGCATTGGTAAAAAAAGAAAACCAATTGGGGTTGAATGAGATCGGAAAATCATAAATAAACTCTTACGAATAAAATCATTTGAGTTAATATAAAACTCTTAGAACACTTCAGTGGAGGAAGTAATGAAAAGACGTAATTTCTTGACACAAGCCGCACTTGGCACAACCGCAGCTGCCTTGGCGACACCCGCTTTGGCAGGCAGCCATGGCGCGACAAAAACAATGACTATCGTGTCGACATGGCCACGCGACTTTCCTGGTTTGGGAACTTCCGCTCAGCGCTTTGCCGAGCGTGTAACCAACCTGTCAAACGGTGCAATTACAACAGAATATTTTGCTGCTGGCGAGCGTGTTGG
>DPZQ01000225.1 GCA_003536295.1 Rhodobacter sp.
GAACTACCATTTGACCACAAAAAACCCAACGGCTTGCTTGGGCTTTTGGGCCTGGGGCCCGTTGGGTTGGTTTTCCCCCACATGTGACATATGCATGACAAAGTGCTATACTAAGTTTTGCGCGTGGCTAGTTATGAGTATTTCCAGCTTTGAACGCCTGATTTCGTCATGCTAGATTTTGCCACAGATTAGCACTGGCCGTAGATTCAATAACGGCCAAAGCAGCTTTTGCCGCCTTGGCCAGCACCTTGGCACAAAAAAGCGTGCTACACCCGATTGAGGCGGCCTATTTCTTCTTTTAAACGAAGCTTTTTCTTTTTTAAATCAGCGATTTGGACGCTGTCTGAACCCGCTTGTTGCTGAGCCTTTTCGACCGCAACCGATAAAGAGGTGTGTTTGCGTTTTAGTTCTTGGATGTGCGAAGCAATCGTCATTTCAGTCCTCCAATAAAACTCACTTGTAAAGTCCACCATAGTTTTACCGCTTTGTCATTCAAACTTTACAAAACTAGGCGTTAAATTGCCGAAAACTTATTTAATCAAAACTCAAAGCTGCCCCATTGCGTAAAATCGCTTCCGCTTTCGGGCTATAGTCAGGCCGATCGGCCAGATGGCTGGCCCCGTCATGAATGACAAAGGACGCAAGAAGCAAAAAGGGGCGACGTGCACCCTTTTGTGCACGCAAGATAAAACGTTTGGCCGCTCGCCCCGCACGCGGGGCAAGGGGCAAGACCGAAATAGCACCCACGCGCGTATCAAGCGCGGCCAAAATATCTGGCAAACGTTCGGCGCTCTGGATCAAATGCAGCCAGCCACCAGGTTTAAGACGCCGCGTTGCTGCATCGATCCAGTCTTTTGACGGGGTCTCTTCACGCAAAGCTCCGTCTCGTCCTTGATCTTTGGCCTGCGTCCCCGATTGGGACAAAAAATAAGGGGGGTTGAAGATCACATGATCAAAAGAATGACAGAGTGATCGGGGCATCACTTGCAAATTTGCTGTCTCCACTGTGAAGTTCAGACTATTTTCAAATGCATTTTGACGGGCAAGGACCGCATAATCGGCTTGCCGCTCAACCCCATAGCTTGAAAGACCCACCACGCGCTTGGCCAAACACAAGCTAGCCACCCCAGCGCCGCAACCTAGTTCAAGCACCGACTGACCCGCTTTGGCAGGCACTGATGCCGCCAAAAATACTGGATCCATTGCTGCGCGGTAGCCTTTAATCGGCTGCCAAATCTGCAAGGCGCCCCCCAGGAAGCCGTCACGGGTGAGGGCGCTGGGATCAAACATCAATAGCCCGTTTCAACGCCAATATCGGCCAGAATCGCACACGCGCGCTCATAATTTTCCTCATGCACCATCAACCGGCGGGGCAATATGCCCAAAGAACCGTTCAACACGCTCATATTTACGTCGACCTCAAATACCTCTATACCCTCGCCTGAAAGCAAAGCGCTTGCGAAGGCTATGACCGTTGGGTCGTTGTTTCGTAACAGGTTTTTCATAGGTAAACACTGTCGAGAAATAATCTGTTTGTCTAGGGTGTCTGGAGAAAAATGAAGATCGAACAAAGCACTAAAAAGTCGGATGATAAGCTGGCGCGTTATCTTTCCAAAGATTTACACGCCGTCAATAATCTGATTAAGCAGCGGATGGCCAGCAAATACGCGCCCCGCATCCCCGAGGTTACAGCCCACCTGATTGGGGCGGGCGGCAAGCGATTGCGCCCAATGCTGACTTTGGCAGCGGCGCGGCTTTGCGGATATGAGGGACCTTTTCACATTCATTTGGCCGCCACAGTCGAATTCATTCACACAGCCACGCTTTTGCATGATGATGTGGTAGACGAGAGCCCCCGCCGCCGCGGCAAACCCACGGCCAATTTGCTGTGGGATAATAAGTCATCGGTCTTGGTGGGAGATTATCTTTTTTCGCGTTCGTTCCAACTGATGGTGGAAACGGGATCGCTACGTGTGCTTGATATTTTGGCCAACGCCTCGGCCACAATAGCCGAGGGCGAAGTGCTGCAACTGACCGCAGCCCAAGATCTGGCCACCACAGAAGAGATTTATTTGCAGGTCGTTCGCGGCAAAACAGCGGCACTTTTTTCGGCGGCCGCCCAAGTGGGCGGCGTGATTGCGGGCGTCTCGGTAAGCCAAGAACAAGCGCTTTATGATTTTGGCGATGCGCTAGGCATTGCCTTTCAAATCGTTGATGATCTTCTGGACTATACGGGCCAAGCCGACACCATTGGTAAAAATATCGGCAATGATTTTCGCGAAAGAAAACTCACGTTGCCAGTGATCAAAGCCGTTGCTTTGGCAACTGAAGCAGAGCGCGCCTTTTGGCACCGCACCATCGCACAGGGCCAACAATCCGAGGATGACTTGGACCAAGCTCTGGCCATCATGCAAAGCCATCTCACGCTTGAGGCGGCAAAGAACGATGCTTTGGCGTGGGTCGCACAGGCCAAAGCAGCCCTTGTGCATTTGCCCCCGCATGCGCTGCGGGTCATGCTGGAAAATTTGGCCGATTACGTGGTTGAGCGGATCTCTTAACCCAAAACCCGCCCAGCGCGCACCCACCATTCTGGGGCCAGCGCTGCGATAGTTTTTTGGGCGGCTTGGGCTTGCTCGGCATCAGGGAAAAGTCCAAAACAGGTGGCACCTGATCCTGACATGCGCGCCAAAAGACAGGTTTTTTGTTTTTGTAACGCTCCGATAACTTGGTTGATCTCGGGCAGAATTTGCACGGCGACAGGTTCAAGATCATTGCGCATTTGGCCCAAGAACTGGCACAGCCCCTGGGCCGAAGCAAAACGTGGCAACTGCGCGGGCATGGGGCTATTTTCACGTCCCGACAATTGGTGAAAGACCAACGCCGTCGACAGGGCACGATTTGGGTTCACCAGCAAAATACCCATGGACGGCAAAGTATGATCTAGCAGGTTAAGCTGTGCTCCAATGCCGGTCATCCGTTGTGGCTTTGGATTGATACAAACGGGCACATCAGCCCCTAGTTTTACAGTCTCATCATACGTCGGCAAAGAGCAGCCCCACATACGCGTCAAAAGACGCAATGTCGCCGCCGCATCGGCAGATCCGCCCCCTAGCCCCGCAGAGATGGGCAAAATCTTTTCAAGATGCAGCGCCACAGATGGGGTGGGCGTCTCTCTTATTATGTTTTGACTCGCCAACAGTGCGGCCGCGCGTAACACCAAATTGTCCTCACCCACAGACAGCCCCGCAGCATGTGGTCCACCTAAGGTCAAACTGTAGGTTTCGCTCGGTTCAGCCCAAATATGGTCACCAATATCGGTAAAGACCACCAGACTGTCCAACAGATGGTAGCCATCGCAACGCCGCCCTGTGATATGTAGTGATAGATTTATCTTTGCCGGCGCAAATTCATTGCCCATTAGCAATCACATGTAAGGCTGGGGCGCCTTCCTCTGCCAAGACGCCGTCTAACCCTAACTCAAGCTTTGAGCGAATGCGGTCTGCATCACTTTCAGTTGGGTTAAAAGAAAGGGCCCTACGCCATTGAAACTGCGCCTCTAATTTGCGACCAACAGCCCAGTAAATATCGCCTAGATGGTCTGTCACAATCGGATCTACTGGCTCTGATAGGGCGGCACGTTCCATGTGGGGCAAGGCGTCTTGATAGCGCCCCAAACGGTAAAGCCCCCAAGCCAAACTATCAACGATATAGCCATTATCAGGCTGTTTGTGCACAGCGCGTTCGATCATCGCCAGGGCCTCAGTCAGGTTTTCATTTCGATCGATATAGCTATAGCCCAAATAATTCAGCACTTGCGGTTGATCGGGCACCAGAACCAAAGCATGGTTAAAATCCGCTTCGGCCTTGTCCCACTGGCTTGATTGTTCGTGGCTAATGCCGCGCCCATAATAAAGCACCCAGTTTTGTGGCGCACCGCTGATTAGCGTTTTCTCGGCCGCATCATAGGCGGAAATGGCTTTCTCAAAATATTTTTGTCGGCGCAGCATATCAGCAAGGGTCAAATGTACCATTGTTAGATCAGGATGGCGCAGCACAAGAGAGCGCAGCACCTCAAGCGCCGCTTCGACATTGCCTTGCGCGTCAAGTGCGTTGGCGCGGCCAAGCTCGGCCTGATATGAGGCTGGATCATCCGCGCTAATCGCTCGGTAAGCCTCGTACGCCAAGTCATACTGGCCCAAATTATCAAGCAAATGCGCCACCATCAGATGGGCTTGGGTATTATTTGGGTTGAGATAGGTGGCAAGGCGGCCGTAAAGTAGGGTGATTTGATCTTCGGCCTCATTATTAAGAGCATAGGCCAATGTGAAAAATGCCTCTCCCATGCCTTGGGTTGGGTTTGCGACCAGAACAAAGGGCATAGCCTCACCTGTGTGCAGCTGGAGGCGCAAAACGTCCATCAAAGGGTCTCTGTGCTGCGGAAAATTACGGTCAAGCAGGGCCAGTGCATCAGAATTGCGATTAAGTTGTGACAAAATTTGTACATAGGCGACAACAGAATTACGCCCTAACTCAACCTGACCCGCAACTGAGTTTGAAATCATAGCTTCTGCAGATTCAAAATCGCCAGCATATGCTAGAGCTAGAGCCTTATGATACATTCCAATCGGGGCGAGTTTTGGGCTTTTGGCCAAAACCTCAAAGCTTTGCATCGCAAGGCCCGAGTCGCCTTTGCCCATCTGCGCCCACGCTTTAAAAAGCTGATCCATCAGCGGGTTCGATGTCACGCCCTGATCCAAAAGGGCTAATATCGCATCGAACTCTTGCGCCTGAGCAAGCGCTGCAAAATGCATAAGAACCGCACTTTGGCTTTCGATATTGGCTTCAACCAAATAGGCAGCCTTATCCGCCGCCATACCAAAGCCGCCCGAGGCAATTAACGCCAGAAGACTTGATTCGATCAGATAAGGGTTTTCTTTGTCAGCAATCAGAGCGCGCGCATACCAAGCGCCCGCTGCGCGAAAATCATTTTCTTTTTCAGCGTAGCGACCCGCCAGATAGGGGCCGGGCTTTACCGCCTCTTGCGCAAGGGAAAACGAAATGTGCCCTGCAAAAAACA
>DPZQ01000165.1:0-3451 GCA_003536295.1 Rhodobacter sp.
CAGGCGGTTAACCCGCCCTAAAACGCCGTTTTGTTCATGAATGATCCGAGGCAGGCGTAAAATAACCGCGGCAGCCAAGGCTGGCATAGATGGGTAACCGCCAAAGCCCACCACCATGTCGGGTGGGTCTTGGCGAAATTGATGCACCGCCGCGCTAACGCCGCGCAACAGCGTAAGGGGTACCAAAAACTTTGCCAAACCCCTGCCACGCGCGAATGTGTCGGACGAGACTTGACGGACTTCAACTCTGGCGGGAAAGTTGCTCGCATAGTGCTCCCCACGCACATCGGTGGATAGAACAACCCGCCAGCCGCGCCGCAACATTACCTCGGCCAGGGCTTGCGCAGGGAACATATGCCCCCCCGTACCACCTGCTGCTATTAAGATCATTGGAACCTTTGACATCAGCGCCCCCACCTCAAGATTTCACCCATGTCACCTTGAGGGCGACTGCGCGTCAAGGCCAAAAGCATGCCCATCGTAATGCCCGCTGCCAAAACAGACGAGCCCCCGTAAGAGATGAACGGCAGCGTCATGCCCTTGGCGGGCAAAAGACGCACAGCAACCCCAAGATTAATCATGGCTTGCACGCCAAAAATGCACGCCAAACCCGCCCCTGCTAAGCGCACGAACGGATCGCGTTCTTTAAGCAATCTAAAAAGGGAGCGTACGACGATTAAACAGTAAAGCACCACAATAAAGGTGACCAAGATCAGCCCATATTCTTCGGCGGCAACCGCAATTATAAAATCTGTATGGGCATCGGGAAGGGACCATTTCACTTGCCCCTCCCCCACACCCACGCCCAGAAATCCACCCTCTTGAATGGCGTTAGCTGCATAACCAAGCTGGGTCCGCGGATCTAGATCTGGGGTTATAAACCCATCAATACGGCGAGCAAAATGCTGAGACAGCTTATAGGCAAAAAGCGCTCCTACCACCCCAGAACCTATGACCCCTGCGATCAAAAAAATCGGCGCCCCACCAACAAAATAAACCACTCCCCAACCAAATAGGATTAGGGCCGCTTGGCCAAAATCAGGCTGCATGGCCAAGAGACCCACAATAACTACTGCCAAAACAAATGAGATCAGCCTTCCAGGCGGGCCGTTAATGTCAAAAGACGCACCAATAAGCCAAGCGGCCAAAATGATGAAACCGGGTTTTACAAATTCCGATGGTTGCACTGTTATAAAGCCAAGGTTTAACCATCTGACGGCCCCTTTTCCAAGATCAGTACCCAATGGGATCAGCGCCAAAAGCGCTATAAAGGCCCCTAAAAAACCCAGCGTACCCAAGCGGCGCAGCGTAGCAGGCGACATCATCGAGATCGAGACCATCACCACCATCGACAGGGTTCCAAAAAATACCTGCCGCTGCACATAATAAAAGGGCTCGAGATCATTTCGGGCGGCCAAAGGCACTGAGGCAGCAAGTCCTAGCAAAATGCCAATCGCAAATAGGATAAAAACAGCCGTAAACGACCACTTATCAATGGTCCGCCACCATCGTGGAATAACCGGCTCTCTTACCCGTGTGGGCAAAAAACCATAGACCATTTCCGTCATGGAACCGCCTGTGTTGCCTGTGTTGCCTCTGCGCCCAAATGGGCAGTCCGATTTTTCGGATCTTTAACGACTATAGCGCTGATTTTTCCCTATGGCTAGAGGTTTGATGACCATAGCTTTGACCCTCGGCGACTTTAAAGTCTAGATATAGTACCTAAGCCTCCAAATAGGCCTGCACATGGGCTGCAAAATCGTCACCACGTTTTTCGAAATTATCATATTGATCAAAGCTGGCGGCGGCCGGCGACAGCAAAACCACATCCCCCGCTTTGGCATCGCGCACCGCAGCTTCCACGGCCTGTGCCATGGTGGTGCAAATCTCATATTGGGTTGCGCCCAGGCTTTGTGCAAAAGCGTGGGCCGCGTCACCGATCAAATAGGCCTTCACAACAGCCCCCAGATCATTGCTCAGGGCGGAAATACCCCCCTCTTTGGCTTGGCCGCCAGCGATCCAGCGGATATTTTCAAAAGCGGCAAGGGCTTTGCGTGCGCTGTCAACATTGGTCGCTTTGCTGTCATTGACAAACCGCACGCAATTTTTGGTGCCGATGGTTTGGCTGCGATGGGGTAGGCCCGCGAATGAGGCAAGCGCCGCCTCGATCTGCTTAGGCCCTACTCCCAATGCACGCAAGGCCGCATAAGCAGCGGCGGCATTTTGGTGATTATGAGCTCCTGGCAAACCTTGTACTTGGCGTAGATCTATCGAAGCCACCTGCTTACCACGGCGCCATTCCGCTAAAAAGCCTTTGCGCACAAAAACTGACCAAGCGAAATTGTCTAGCTTTTGACCCGATGAGATGCGAATGACACGGTCATCCGCCGCACTTGCCCCCAGTTGATTGGCCAGAAACTGACCCTCAAGTTCATCAACGCCGATCACCGCGCGGTCGGGCCCACCTTCGGTAAACAAGCGCCGTTTCGCGGAAAAATAGCCCCCCATGCCTGCGTGGCGGTCCAGATGATCTGGCGAAAGGTTGGTGAAGACAGCCACATCAGGCGTCAGCGCGCGTGCCAGTTCGGTTTGATAGCTTGACAACTCAAGCACCACAACCTCGCCGTCCCGCGCAGGTTCAATATCCAAGACCCCACGGCCAATATTGCCCGCCAATTGCCAAGGGCGGCCCACCTCTTCTAAAATATGCGCAATCAGCGCCGAAGTGGTGGATTTCCCGTTTGCCCCCGTGACGGCAATCACCCGTGGGGCCGTTTCGTAATCATTCCAAGTTTCGGTAGCAAAAGACCGAAAGAAAAGCCCAATGTCATTATCTATCGCTACACCCAAGGCCAGCGCGCGTGCAATTACGGGATGGGGGGTGGGGTAAAGATGCGCAATCCCTGGGGAGACAATCAGCACCTCCACCCCATCAAAAGCACCATTTCGTATAAAATCATGCAGGTTTAGCCCCTGCTCAAGCGCTTTGCCACGGGCTGTTTCGTGATCGTCCCAAGCCAAGACCATGGCCCCGCTCGCCTCAAGCGCTTTGGCCGCAGCCAAACCCGACCGCCCAAGGCCCAACACGCCAACCACTTTACCGTCATAGCCCAAAATCGGAATCATTCATGCCCCTAGCATCTGTTATGCAACCAATAATTGTCCCTTAGCGGACTTTGAGCGTGGCCAAACCAATCATAGCCAAAATCAACGAGATGATCCAAAACCGGATCACAATCTGCGGCTCCGCCCAACCTTTTTTCTCATAGTGATGGTGAATAGGGGCCATCAAAAACACTCGTTTTCCAGTACGTTTGAAGTAAAGTACTTGAATGATGACCGACAAAGCCTCGACCACGAAAAGCCCCCCTACGATTGCCAAAACAATTTCATGTTTGGTGCAAATAGAAATGGCGCCCAAAGCGCCTCCCAAAGCTAAAGAGCCCGTATC
>DPZQ01000165.1:3557-6961 GCA_003536295.1 Rhodobacter sp.
TCACCCGTGCCAGGCACAAAATGTAGGCCCAAATATTCGGCAAAATTATAGTTCCCAACCAGATAGGAAATTACCCCAAAGGTGCCCGCAGCGATCATCACAGGCATAATCGCCAACCCGTCAAGCCCGTCGGTTAGGTTGACCGCATTCGCGGCCCCCACGATCACAATCGTGCCAAAGGGCAAGAAGAAAAGCCCCATCGGGATCAACAGATTTTTAAAGACGGGCAACGCCAATTGGTGAGTCAATTCTGGCGGATGAAAATAGCTGGCCCCATAGGTGGCCAAGGCCGCAATCACCAATCCCAAAAAAATGCGCAGCTTAGATGAGACGCCCTTAGTATTTTGCTTAGTCACTTTGGCATAATCATCGGCAAAACCGATAAAGCCAAACGCCGTCGTCACTCCAAGTACAATCCAAACATAAGGCGTATCAAGGCGCGCCCAAAGCAGGGTTGAAAAGATCAGAGCCGACAAAATCAAAAGCCCGCCCATCGTTGGGGTACCCACTTTGGCGAAATGACTGATTGGGCCATCATCACGGATCGGCTGCCCTTTGCCTTGTTTGCGGCGTAGCAAGTTGATCAAAGGTTGCCCAAATATAAACCCAAAAATAAGCGACGTCGCAAAGGCTAAGCCCGCGCGAAAGGTGATATAACGAAACAGATTGAAAAAATCGCCGCCGTCGGAAAATTGGGTCAGCCAATAAAGCATTATAAATCCTCTACCCCACTGTCTGGGGCTTCTTGTCCTAAGTTGCGCAGCGCCTCAACCATTAGGGCTACTTTACTGCCTTTTGACCCTTTAACCAGCACCACATCGCCCGCGTCAATCAGATGATGGGCGCGGGGCATTAATTCTTCGGGGGTTTCGACCCAAAGCCCGCGCTTTGTCGGTGGCAAAGCCTCATAAAGCGCACGCATGCGCGGGCCTACGCAATGCACGACATGCACGGCCGCCATCGCAGGCAAGGTTGCAATGGCGCAGTGCAAGGTCAGCTCTTCAGGGCCAAGCTCAAGCATATCGCCCAAAATGGCGATCCTACGGCCTTTGCGTAAGCGACCAACCCCATCCATCGGTTGATAAAGCGCCAAAACAGCTAGGCTTGCGGCCAGTGAGGCGGGGTTGGCGTTAAACGCATCATCGATCAGGGCGAAACTAAGATTCTCGGTCGCATCAATCCATATTTTTTGGGCCTGACCACGCCCTTGGACGGGTTTCCACTGGCCCAGATCCAGCGCGCTGACGGTCAAATCCAGCCCCAAGGCTTGGGCTGTGGCCAAAACCGCCAATGCATTGGCAACATAATGCCGACCGGGCGCTGCGATGCGCAGCATCAAAAGCCCTGCGGCGCTGTCTTTATAAGCGCTTTGGGGCGCGCAAATCACCTTTAAGGTTGATTGGTCTTGGGTCATTACCACATCTTGCGCGCACCAAAGACTATGTGCGTCTGAGAGATCTGCGCCTTGCACCCCCGCCCCTGTTTCAAAGGTAAAGATCTGCGCGCTAGACGCGCGCGCCGCATCCAGAAACAGCGGGCTTTGCGCCAGGTCGCAAGGCACAATCGCCGCCCCATTCGGCCGCAGACCTTGAAAAATTGCGGCCTTTTCATAGGCAATTTCGGTGACACTGGCAAAGGCCTCAAGATGGGCAGCCGCTACTGTTGTGATCAGTGCCACATCCAAATTTGCCATCTGGGCCAAAGGTGCAATCTCACCAGGATGGTTCATCCCAATTTCAATGATCGCAAAATCCACATCTTGCGGCAAACGCGCCAAGGTCAGGGGCACGCCCCAATGATTGTTAAAGCTGGCCTCTGCCGCATGGGTCCTGCCCTGCCCTGAAAGGGTCTTACGTAGCATCTCTTTGGTTGAGGTTTTGCCCGCAGAGCCCGTCACCCCAATGACCCGCGCCCGCGTGCGCGCACGCCCGGCGCGACCCAAATCCTCTAGCGCTGTCTGGACATTTTTGACCAAAAGCAAAGGCGTATTAGCACCAAGCCCTGCAGGTATATAAGAAACCAGCGCCGCCGTCGCCCCTTTTTCAAAGGCGGAAGCTACAAAATCATGCCCGTCGCGCTGATCTGAAAGCGCGATGAACAGATCTCCCTTTGTAAGGCTACGCGTATCAATAGACAGGCCGCTAGCCTGCCAAGCGCCACCCAAAACTCGGCCCTGCGTGGCACTGGCCGCTGCGTCTGAGGTCCAAAGTACTGTCATCGTATAATCCCGTCCAGGGCCGCAACAGAAATACTGGCCTGTTCAACATCGTCAAAAGGGTAAATATCGCCGCCGATAACTTGGCCCGTTTCATGGCCCTTGCCTGCAATCAAAAGCGCGTCCCCTGGCCCTAAAGCATCAACCCCGCGCAAAATTGCCTCGGCGCGGTCACCCACTTCGGCTGCTAGGGGGCAGGCGTCAAGTATGGCGGCGCGTATCTGCGCGGGCGGCTCAGAGCGTGGATTATCATCTGTCACAAAGACCATATCGGCATAAAGCGCTGCGGCGTGGCCCATCAAGGGGCGTTTGGTACGGTCGCGGTCGCCACCTGCTCCAAAGACCAAAACGATGCGCCCCATCACATGTGGGCGCAGCGCCAAAAGTGCGGTTTCAAGCGCGTCAGGCGTATGGGCATAATCGACAAATACTAAAGCGCCATTGGACCGCACACCTGCGCGCTGCATGCGCCCGCGCACCCCAACAAGGCGCGGTAAAGCGGCCATGACCTCGCCCACGGGGGCACCGGATCCGATGGCAAGCCCCGCCGCAAGGGCCGCATTTTCTGCTTGAAATCCACCAATTAGCGGCAAATAGGCCTGATAAAGACGCGCGCCCCATTCAAAACGCACCTCTTGTCCACCCGCATCAAAGCGCTGCGCCAAAAGGCGAAGATCGCAGCAATCAGAACGGCCAACGCGGATAATCCTTTGGCCACGCGCTTGCACGATTTGGGCAATATCAGCGCCGCGCGGATCGTCCATATTGATCACAGCCGCACCATCATCGGGCAAAACCTGATCAAAAAGCCTTGCTTTTGCTCTGAAATAAGCGTCAAAACTTTGGTGATAATCCAGATGATCTTGGGTGAAATTGGTAAAAGCCGCTGCGCGCAGCTTCACGCCATCAAGACGCGCTTGGTCAAGCCCGTGGCTTGAGGCCTCCATCACTGCATGGGTCACATGCAGTTCGGCCGCGCGGGCAAGCATCTTATGTAGGGTGACGGGCTCGGGGGTGGTGTGAGGGGACGGAGCGGTAAAGGCACCTTCAACGCCCGTGGTGCCTATATTAATCGCCTCATACCCTAAGGCTGACCAGATCTGGCGAGTAAAACTTGCAACCGAGGTCTTGCCATTGGTCCCAGTGACGGCGGCCATGGTCTTAGGCTGCGCGCCAAACCAAAGGGCGG
>DPZQ01000033.1 GCA_003536295.1 Rhodobacter sp.
AAATAAAAGCCCCAACTTAAAACTTTTAAGCCGCTGCTATCGATCTAGTCTATCATCCGCCCATAATGGGGGTAATGCCTGAAAAGTTACCATACCCGATGATCATTTTGGGAGACTTTTGTGGTTTTCTAAGGACAATAATCACATAAAATATGCATTCTAAATGATCGGGTGAAATCTCTAAAAGCACAGCGCGCACGTCACAAACTTGGGGGTCACCTTTATCTAAGCGTTGACTTTTCGGGTCATTCAGCCACTTTCATTTCAAACCCTTCGACTATTTTATCGGATGGCGCTACAGGATATTCCCCCGAGAAACAGGCGTCACAATATTGTGGTGCTTTGGGATTTCGCCCCTTAGCCTCGCCCGCGGCGCGGTAAAGCCCATCAAGCGAGATAAAGCGCAAGGAATTCACTCCAATCCAGTCACGCATTTCATCTTCGGTCATATTTGCGGCCAGAAGCTTTGAGCGTTCAGGAGTATCCACCCCATAAAAACATGGCCATGCGGTCGGTGGAGAGGCTATGCGAAAATGTACTTCTGCGGCACCCGCTTCTAATATCATATCTTTGATTTTGCGGCTGGTGGTTCCTCGTACTACGGAATCGTCGACCAATACCACGCGTTTGCCACGCACCAAAGCGCGGTTCACGTTCAGTTTTAGTCGCACGCCCATATTCCGAATACTTTCGGTGGGCTCAATAAAAGTACGACCCATGTATTGGTTGCGAATGATTCCCATAGCATAGGGAATGCCTGATTCTTTGCTAAATCCAATGGCGGCAGGAGTGCCGCTGTCGGGCACGGGACATACCAAGTCAGCCTCAACCGGAGCTTCCCGGGCCAACTCGACTCCAATTTGGTGTCGCGTTTCATAAACCGAGCGCCCGCCAAGCAAACTGTCGGGTCGGCTAAAGTAAACATGTTCAAACAAACAAAATCGAGAGGGCTGCGGCGCAAATGGTCGAAAGCTTTGAACTCCATCGCTGTCAATGACTACCATCTCACCAGGCTCAATTTCGCGCATGAACTCTGCGCCAATGATATCAAGCGCACAAGTTTCGGACGAAAGCGCAAACCCTTCCCCAATGCGGCCCAAAACAAGGGGGCGCACCCCCAAAGGATCGCGAACGCCGATCAATTTTGTACGTGTCATAGCAACGATTGAAAAGGCCCCCTCCACGCGGCGTAGCGCGTCTTTCATACGTTCGGGAATGTTCTTTTGAATAGATCGGGCCATCAAGTGAATTATACATTCACTATCAGATGACGATTGAAAGATTGAACCGCGCTCGATCAATTCGCGCCGTAGGGCAGCAGCATTTGTTAGGTTGCCATTATGTGCTATGGCCGCGCCGCCCATTGAAAACTCTCCAAAAAATGGCTGCACGTCGCGGATCGCGGTGGCGCCTTTTGATCCAGCCGTTGAATAGCGCACATGACCAATAGCCAAGGAGCCGGGCAGTGTTTTCATCACCTCTTGATTAGTAAAATTATCGCGCACATAGCCAAAACGACGGGCCGAGTTGAACCCTTGATCTTTGCCATAAGCAACGATTCCACCCGCTTCCTGGCCACGATGTTGAAGTGCATGCAGGCCAAGCGCCACAAAATTAGAGGCCTCAGCAGCGCCAATGACCCCAAAAACCCCACATTCCTCTTTTAGCTTGTCTTCATCAAAGGGATTTGTGTGTAGGGGCTGCATTGATTGTGCTCCTGCTCTTGCTCGATTAATTCATGTAAGCCCATTGAGGGTGGATGTCACCCCCAAAGGCGCGCAACTTGTGGGTTTACTTGCCTATTCTCTTGGCGTTGGCGTGGAACAAGCTCCCATCAGTTGGGTGTATTGGTCAGTGACCCAGCCTGGCGCGTCCGAGGGGATAGTTTTGTCGATACGCTCTTTTAGGCCCGTAAAAAGACTAGCGGTATGTGAATTGGCAACCATAGCAATATTTTGGCTGGTGAAGGCGCGGTCGTAAACAATCAGCGCCACCACAACTAGCAAACTGCCACGCGCCACTCCAAACAACAAACCCAACATTTGATCGGGCGCATTTAAAAAGCTGCGTTGCACCATTAAACCGACCAATGGCGTGAACAGCGATGAGGCCAACAAGCTAAACGCAAAAACTACGATAAAGGCCGCCAAAACCGACAATTCGCAACTACTTTCTAAAAAGCCGCCAATTACAGGCACTTCTTTCATTAAGGGCTGCACACTGGCCGCAAAGGCAAAGCCTAAAACTCCCGCCAGTACCCAACCGACAATCGACATCATCTCGCGTGTGAAACCGCGTGAATAGGACAAAAGTGCCGAAAGCAAGACAACTCCAAGGGTCACGCCGTCAATCATTGTGAATTCGGTCATCAGTCGCTCCATTCCTCAGTTCGTACCAAATACTTCACCCACGAAGGCGGCTAAATCAGCCATGTGGCGTAACTTAACACCTTCCGCTTGGCCCAATTTTGAGTTTGTTGGGACAATCGCCTGATTGAAACCAAGTTTGGAGGCCTCTTTTAACCGATTTTCGGTTTGCCCAACAGGTCGCAACGCCCCTGAAAGGCTTATTTCGCCAAAAACCACACAATCAGTAGGAATGGCTACATCTTCGCGGGCCGACAGTAGGGCGGCGGCCACAGCTAGGTCGGCCGCCGGTTCCGACACGCGCATGCCGCCTGCCACATTTAAAAACACATCAAGACCCGTAAAAGGAATGCCGCAGCGTGCCTCAAGAACTGCTAGAATGGTCGAAAGACGCCCCGAATCAAGCCCCACTACCGTACGGCGTGGCGTGCCTAGGATCGAGGGTGCCACCAAAGCTTGAATTTCGGTCAAGACGGGCCTTGTTCCCTCAATCCCTGCAAACACCACAGAGCCCGAGGCCGGTCGGTCTCGGTCAGATAAAAACAGGGCTGACGGATTGGGTACTTGGGCCAAACCATCGCCAGTCATTTCAAAGACACCAATTTCATCAGCAGGACCAAAACGGTTTTTTACGGCCCGCAAAATTCGAAACTGATGACCTCGCTCCCCTTCGAAATACAGCACCGTATCGACCATATGTTCGACAACGCGGGGTCCTGCAATTTGCCCCTCTTTGGTGACATGACCTACCAAAACCACCGCCACGCCACGCCGCTTGGCAAAAGTAACCAATTCATGGGCGCAGGCGCGAACCTGCGCCACCGATCCCGGCGCGCTTTCGACCGTATCAAGCCACATGGTTTGAATGGAATCAATTATCGCTAAAGCAGGGCGCTCTGCGTCTAATGTGGTTAGTATATCACGTAAATTGGTTTCTGCGCCCAAGGTCACGGGTGCATTTTGTAAGCCCAAACGAGCGGCGCGCATACGTACTTGGGCGGGCGCCTCTTCGCCAGATATATAAAGACATTTCAATCCTTTATTGGCAAAAGCTGCAGTGACTTGCAGCAGTAAAGTTGATTTTCCAATCCCAGGGTCTCCCCCCAACAGCACTGCTGAAGCTGCCACAAGCCCACCTCCCAAGACGCGGTCGAGCTCATCTATCCCAGATGAGGCGCGCTGGGGTTCTGCCTCATGGGTGCTTAGATCAGTTAGCTCAACCTTGCGGCCACGACTGGTGATGGCTTTGGGGCCTGATGACAGGGGCTTTTCCTCGACCATGGAGTTCCAAGCGCTGCAATCTTCGCAACGCCCTGTCCATTTGCCTGATGTACTGCCGCAAGAGGTGCAGGTGAAAGACGTGGTCGATTTGGCCATTACGAGGTCTTTCTTATGAAAAGCAAAAGGACCATTAGCGCAGCGCCGCAATTGGGCCTGTCGCGCTACCGTGAATGAACTGATCAACGTAAGGATCGGTCGTTTCGTTCATTTGGCTGACCGTCCCATGCCATTTGATGGTACCGTCATGGATCATTGCCACCTGGTCGGCTATGGCCCTGACCGAGGTCATGTCATGGGTGATTGTCACAGCCGTTGCCCCCATTTCGGTTACAATCTCACGAATTAAATCATTAATTACCCCTGCCATGATAGGATCAAGGCCTGTGGTAGGTTCATCAAAAAAAATGATTTCAGGCGCAGTCGCGATGGCGCGTGCCAGTCCCACACGCTTTTGCATACCGCCTGAAAGTTCGGCAGGATAAAGATTAGCGACCTCAGGGCCCAAACCCACGCGGCGCAGCTTTTCAATTGCCTTATCGCGCGCGTCAGACTTGTTAAGTGCTTTTGGGCCGCGGCGCAAACGAAAGCCTACATTCTCCCAGATATTTAGGCTGTCAAACAAAGCTCCACCCTGAAACAGCATGCCAAAACGGTCTAAGAAGGCTTCGCGGTTGCCCACACTCACATCTTTACCATCAAGTAAAATCTGCCCTTGGTCAGGCGTTACCAACCCCAAAATACATTTCAGCAATACTGATTTTCCAGTGCCAGACCCACCGATGACCACAAGGCTTCCAGATCGCGGGATCTCAAGTGTTATACCCCTTAAAACATGTTTATCTTTAAATGACTTATGGACGGAGTTCAATGTAATCATGAGGTAAAGAACACCTCTGTCAGAAGATAGTTACTGGCCAAGATTAACACCGAAGCTCCCACAACTGCTGACTTGGTGGCTCTCCCAACACCTTGCGCGCCGCGACCTGAATTCATACCGTGATAACAGCCTAAAAGGGCTACTATAAAGCCAAAGACGGCGCCCTTGATCAGGCCCGACCCTACGTCCCACGCTTCAAGGAAATCGACAGTGTTTTTAAGATAGGTTGCCGCATTAAAGCCCAAACGATGGGTTCCCACCAAATAACCACCCATAATACCAATAGCATCGCCCACGGCAACCAAAATGGGCATCGATAGCGTTGCTGCCAAGATGCGCGGCACGGCCAAATACTTCATTGGATGTGTCGATAGAGTTTGCAGCGCGTCGATCTGTTCGGTGACTTTCATCGTGCCAAGCTCTGCCGCGATGCTTGAGGCTACGCGTGCAGCCACCATCAAACCGCCCAAAACAGGACCAAGTTCGCGCACCATACCAATAGCTACGATTGAGGGCACTACCGCCTCAGCGCTAAATCGCGCGCCGCCTGCATAAATTTGTAAAGCCAAGGCGCCACCTGTGAAAACCGCAGTTAGTCCCACAACAGGCAAGGAAAACCAGCCAATTTGTACTAAAGCTGTGAAAAATTCGCGAGGATAAAATGGCCCTGTCACCATATGGCGCAAGGCAGACATGCCAAAAAGCGCAATCCGTCCTATTTGGGCCAAAAAATCAAAGGCTAAATGCCCAATAGCACCCAAAAATTGTTGTATGGCGATGTTGATTTGTGTCACCTACTACCTGCTCCTAAATATAATTTTCGGTAGCGCGACCCAAGGGATGTTAGGATCTCGTAGCCAATCGTATTAGCCATTGCAGCCAAATCATCAATGTTTTGCCAAGGGTTAAGAAGATCAAGTGTTGTTGGTTCGTCCTCAAGGCTAGAAATGTCAACCGTTATCAAATCCATCGAGACGCGACCAATCAGTGGGCAGGGGTGGTCTTTGTGCCACAGTACTGCTTGATTTGACATGGCGCGCAAAAGCCCGTCAGCATAGCCCGCCAACAAGGTGGCTACTTTGGTGGGGCCTGCGGCTTGGTAGCTGCCCCCATATCCTACCACATCGCCTGCATCAATCACGCGGGTTTGAATGACGGGCAAGGACAGGCTTACCACTCGGGTGGCGCGATCAAACGGCGTGCCACCATAAAGGCCAATTCCGGGACGTGTGAGGTCAAAGTGATAGTCCTGCCCCAACATAATTCCACCTGTCGCCGCAAGCGATCGCGGCACTTGTGTGCCATCGGTCATATGGTGAAACAGCGCCAACTGCGCAGCATTCATTGTGTGGTTTGGTTCATCAGCGCAGGCTAAATGACTCATTAAAAGTTCGGGAGATGCGGCTAAGACAATCTCACGCACCGCGTCCCATTCGGCCAAGCTCATCCCCAAGCGCGACATGCCTGTGTCCAGTTGCACTCCAAAAGCATGATCAGGGAGGGCATCAAGATGCCGGGTGAGTTGGTCGATTGAATTGATCATTGGCGTGAGGTCAAGATCACGGATCAAGGATGCGTCACCGTCCATGTGGCCTGAAAGAACATTGATTTGCGGCCCTGGCCCCAAGGCCAGCCGTACGGCTGCGCCCTCTTGGGCGAGTGCCACAAAAAAGCGTCGCGCCCCAGCTTCGGCTAATGCCCGCGCCACTTTGGGGGCGGAAAGTCCGTAGCCGTCGGCTTTTACAACGCCTGCAGTTTGGGTGCCTTGCGCCGACATACGGTCAAGTGCGCGCCAGTTTGCACCGATTGCGTCGAGATCAATTGTTAAAGTTGCTTGGCCCATCGTCCCGTTTTGACAGGGCCAGTTTCTACGTCAAGGGGGAATAAAGCCCAAGATGGGCAAAAGCGACATTCTTGCACAGGTTTAACAAATTTTGATCAATATTGATCTTGTCCGGCACCTTGTTGCCACGGTTTGACCAGGTTGCCAAAGCGTGTGAATCGGCCTTCAAAACTGAGCTCAACCGTACCAATCGGCCCGTGACGCTGTTTGCCGATGATCAATTCGGCCTTGCCATGGGCGTTGTCCATCGTGGCTTGCCATTGAGCCATTTTCTCCATTTCGTGATCGGCAGGCTTTTCGCGTTCTTTATAATATTCTTCACGGTAAACGAACATGACTACATCGGCGTCCTGCTCGATCGAACCTGACTCGCGCAAGTCAGACAGCTGCGGGCGCTTGTCTTCCCGTTGCTCAACCGCGCGCGACAGCTGTGATAGGGCGATGACGGGGATATCAAGTTCTTTGGCAATAGCCTTTAAGCCTTGAGTGATTTCGGAAACTTCGTTAACCCTGTTTTCTTTGGCCGAAGCGGCTTTCAAAAGTTGTAAATAATCTATGATCAACAGATCTAGTCCGTGGGTACGTTTTAATCTTCGCGCGCGAGCGGCCAATTGGCTGATGGGTAAGGCAGGCGTATCGTCTATATAAAGTGGGCAGGTTTCAAGCGATTTTGCCGCCTCGATAAATCGGCGAAACTCACCTTCGTTCATATCACCGCGGCGAATTTGTTCGCTGGGGACTTCTGATGCTTCGGACAATATCCGTGCGGCTAGCTGTTCGGCGCTCATCTCAAGTGAGAAAAAGCCCACAACACCCCCCTCAACGGCGCCCTCATGTCCATCATGGGTGCGGCCACGTTTATAGGCTTTGGCAATGTTAAAGGCTATATTCGTCGCAAGGGAGGTTTTCCCCATCGAAGGGCGGCCCGCCAAGATCAGTAGGTCTGACGGGTGCAGTCCGCCCAGTTTTTTGTCCAAATCTATAAGACCCGTGGAAATGCCTGCCATGCCGCCGCCGCGTTGATAGGCGGCATTAGCCATATTTACCGCGTCTGTCACAGCTTTCAAAAAGCTTTGAAAACCACGCTCAACTGTGCCTTGTTCGCCCAATTTATAAAGCCGTTGCTCGGCTTCAACAATTTGTTCGCGCGGCTCAGAATCGACATCGACCTTGGCTGCTTTTGAAGCTATATCACGGCCTAAAGCCATCAGTTCGCGCCGCACGGCCAAATCGTAAATCATTTGGGCATAGTCACGTGCGGCAAAAGTTGAGATGGCAGCCCCCGCCAAGCGTGCCAAGTAGGCAGGCCCCCCCAATTCCCGCAGGCCCAAATCATCTTCTAAAAATGCCTTCAGCGTGACTGGTGAGGCCAGAGCGTTTTTTTGAATGCGGGCGGCTGCGATTTCAAAAATGCGTTGATGCACGGGGTCATAAAAATGTTCGGCGCGGATGATGGCACTGATACGGTCGTAAATATCGTTGTTAGTCAGAATCGCACCCAAAAGTTGCTGTTCGGCTTCAATATTTTGCGGAAAAGCAGTATCATCCGTTAGGCCTGTTTCCCCCAAAGCAACGCCTTGTGGCAGATTATTCCTTAGGGGTGTTATATCGGACATGCGGCCTCATTTAATGGTAAAATAGTTCTTTTTTAGGCATACTCATATCTATAGCCTTTGCGCCGTAGGGGCGCAAATTGTATAAGTCTGTGTATAAGAGTGCGCTTAAGCGGGCTTGTTCGCCTCTTGCCACGTGCGGGGGGCGTTAAGAAATTTCTCCACTTCGGCCAACGTTTTTTCGTCAAAGATGCTGCTTTGGCGTGCTTCGGCTAGTACATCCCACCAGGTGCAAAGATAATGTAGAGCTACGCCATGATCCGCCAATTTTTGTTCTGTTTCAGGAAAAATGCCATAGTAAAAAATTACAGCCGTATGGGCGCAGCTTGCACCCGTTTCACGTATTGCATCTACGAATGAAAGCTTTGAACCCCCGTCGGTGGTTAAATCCTCGACCAGCAAGACGCGTTGGCCTTCGTGCATGGCTCCTTCTATGCGTGCATTGCGCCCGTACCCTTTGGGCTTTTTGCGTACATAGGTCATGGGCAGCGCTAAACGTTCGGCCAAAAGGGCAGCAAAGGGAATGCCAGCTGTTTCGCCGCCTGCAATGTTGTCGAAGGCCTCAAATCCCACATCTCTCATTACGGTGATGGTCATGAAATCCATTAAAGTCGCGCGAATGCGCGGATAAGAGATCAATTTTCGGCAATCAATATAGGTGGGTGACGGCAGGCCGGAGGCCAAGGTGAAAGGATCTTCGGCATTAAAATGCACGGCCTTAATTTCTAACAACATGCGCGCGGTTAGGCGGGCAATCTCGGCGCGGGGTGGGAAAGAGGTGGGAATCATTTTTCCTCGGATGTTAGGGGGTAACGTGCCAGAATACGGGATAGCCCGGGTCAAACAGCGTTACGGGACCTTCTTGGGTTTCGATTTTCGCGGGCCAATGGGCTTGGTCGCGCTTGGTCAAGGTGATGCGGCCACTGTTATAGGGTAGGCGGTAAAAATCCGCACCAAAGTGGCTGGTAAAGCCTTCTAAGCGATCGAGCGCCGCTTCTTCTTCAAAAATATGGGCCAAAAGCGGCATGGTGTTGCTAGCGGTAAAGCAGCCTGCACAGCCGCAGGCATGTTCCTTGAGCGTGTCAATATGGGGGGCAGAATCAGTACCAAGAAAGAACCGACTATTTCCGGAGGTAGCCGCATTGCGCAACGCCAAACGGTGGCTTTCGCGTTTGGCCACGGGTAAACAATAATAATGTGGCTTAATGCCGCCGACCAAAATATGATTACGGTTGATGATAAGATGATGGGTAGTAATGGTGGCAGCTAAATTTTCGTCACTGCTATTGGCATAGTCGACCGCTTGTGATGTGGTGATGTGTTCCATGACCACCCGCAGTCCAGGCGTAGCGCGTCGCAATGGATCAAGGACAGTATCGATGAACACGGCTTCGCGGTCAAAAATATCAATTTCTGGGGTTGTTACTTCGCCGTGGATGCAAAGTGGTAGACCAATTTCTGACATGACTTCTAGTACGTCGCGCACTTTATTAAAGTTGCGCACGCCGCCGTGCGAATTAGTGGTGGCACCGGCAGGATAAAGCTTAACCGCCTGTACCAGCCCTTGGCTGGCTGCTAAACGAACATCTTTAGGATCGGTCTCTTCGGTCAGATATAGGGCCATTTGCGGAGTAAAATCGACCCCCTCTGGCAGGGCCGCTAAGATGCGGTCGCGGTAGGCGCTTGCCTCTTGGCTGGTGACGACAGGCGGCACCAAATTGGGCATGATCAGCGCGCGGCCAAAGTCCCGAGCTGTTTCGGGCAGCACGGCTTGCATCATTGCTCCATCGCGCAAATGCAGATGCCAATCATCTGGGCGGGTTATTGAAAACGTTTGGTTCATCCTTTGGATTTAGCCCAAGTTTCAGAAAGTATCCAGAGCCCCTTGGGCTAAAGGTCGCTCTCAAAAGTGGAAAAAGGGGCTTAGCTGCAGCAGATCAGAGCCGCCTCATATTATGTGAGTAGGTGGGTTGTGCGCATCATAATCAAGTATCCCAAGAAGGAGCGCTGTGCTTTTCGCGTAAGTTGCATAGAGATTTGCGCTTTGCGCCAGGCCACACTCGCTTGCGGCATCGATAAAATTTTGGCTTATCTTTCAATTTGGCGCCATGACGGACACTGGCAGGCCTTAGACCCTGGACCCGAAAGGTTTGTGTGGGGCAGCTTCATTTAATTATAGAGCGATCACTCATCTTGACAACGAACCACGCCTGGAGTGCTAAAAACTGCCAAGTGATCGGCAGGGCATCGGTTTGGGGCGATAAGCCACGATCAGTGCAGGGG
>DPZQ01000031.1 GCA_003536295.1 Rhodobacter sp.
TAATTAATAATTAGCATTATTACAAATTGTTACAAAGAGTGAGTTGTTCTTCTGCAGGTGCGTGTTAATCCATTAGTAAGCTGCTGCCGGTGAAGTCCTTTGGTCTTTGCTATGTGCCGCAGGGGAACGACTGAGGCATTTGTGCAAAGAAGCTTAAAAACGACCGCACAGTTTGAGGGGTTTGGCTTGCACTCTGGTAAGCGTGCACTGCTTGCGGTGCACCCGGCGGGCGCAGGGTTTGGTGTTTGGTTTAAACGCACAGACGTCATCGTGGCCGACCAAATGGTCGGGGCAAATTGGAGTAATGTCGTCCATTCACCGCTTTGCACGCAGCTGATCAATGAAGCCGGAACTAGCATAGCCACGGTTGAACATTTGATGGCCGCGCTTGCAGGCTGTGGGATTTACAACGCTTTGATCGAAATTGACGGTCCTGAGGTGCCCATTCTTGACGGCTCAGCCCAACCATTTGTGCGCGGCTTTATGGCTGCAGGCATCACTGACTTAGGCCAACAGTCGCTGTCGATTTGCATCTTAAAAACGGTTGAAGTCCGCGCAGGCCAAGCCATGGCGCGCCTGTCGCCAAGTGCGATGTTGGAAATAGCCTTTAGCATAGACTTCGTTGACCGAGCTATTGGTTATCAAGAGAAAACGCTTAATATGTCAAATGGTGCATTTGTCCGCGAACTGTGTGACAGCCGCACTTTTTGTATGCAGGATGATGTCGATGTGATGCTTTCGCGCGGTTTGGCTTTGGGAGGCACTTTGGAAAATGCGGTTGTTTTTGACGATGGCAAAGTACTGTCGCCAGGTGGTTTGCGCCATCAGGACGAACCTGTGCGCCATAAAATGCTTGACGCTTTGGGCGATTTGGCTTTGGCGGGCGCGCCTATCTTGGGCCGCTACGAAGGTGTACGTGCGGGCCATGCTTTGACCAACAAGCTATTGCGTGGTCTTTTTTCGGATCCTTCGGCCTATGCTCTCACCCCGGTTACTAGGAGTATGGGGCATCTTTTGCCTGGTATGGGGCTAAAAAAATCGGACATTCCACAGCAAGTTTAAGTGATTTGCGGCGAATGGATTTTGCGCCTAATATTTTTATATGCTAGGAAGTGCAAAGCCAATCTTTAGGTTGGCTTTGCATTCTAGAAACTGGGTGGCAAGATGGGTGTTAGGCAGATAAAATGTTTTCTTTGTATGTTAGGGCTGGCGCTTTTGACACTCGGCGGTTGTGCCAAAAAAAACGGCGAAGAAAAACTGCTCGATAAAAGTGCGCAGACCCTTTATCAAAACGCTGAATATATGCTGGAAGTGGATAAAGACCGCAAAAAAGCGGTAGAACTTTTTGCTGAGGTTGAACGTCTTTATCCCTATTCCGAGTGGTCGAAACGCGCGTTGATTATGCAGGGCTATGTCTATCACAAAGACCAAAAATATGAAGAGGCCCGATCGGCTGGGGAGAGGTTCATCGAATTTTATCCTGGGGACGAAGACGCGCCCTATGCGCTTTATTTGGTGGCCCTGTCCTATTATGATCAAGTTGATGATGTGGGCCGCGATCAGGCCATTACATTCGAAGCACTGACGGGACTGCGTAATGTAATCGACCAATATCCGAATTCAGATTATGCACGCCTTGCTGCGCTGAAATTCGATTTGGCCTTTGACCATTTAGCGGCGAAAGAAATGGAAGTTGGGCGCTACTATTTAAAACGTTCAAACTTCACAGCTGCGATCAATCGTTTTCGCTCAGTGGTGCAAAATTATCAGAATACCGCCTACACGGCCGAAGCTCTGCACCGTCTGGTAGAAGCCTATACTGCACTGGGCTTGCAGAATGAGGCCCAGACAGCAGGTGCGATCTTAGGGTATAACTACCAATCAAGTCCCTTTTACCAAGACAGCTATAAGCTGTTGACGGCCAACGGCATGAAACCTGAGGTTGGGGGCAGCAATTGGTTGCGCGATGTCTATCGGCAAATGATTAAGGGCGAATGGCTCTAACGGCTAGGAATCAAAATGCTACGCGCGCTTGATATTCGAGATATGCTAATCATTGATAACTTAAGTTTGGCTTTTGAGCCGGGGCTAAACGTGCTTACTGGCGAGACTGGGGCGGGAAAATCGATCTTGCTTGACAGTTTGGGCTTTGTGCTGGGCTGGCGTGGCCGGGCCGAGCTAGTGCGCCAAGGGGCCGAGCAGGGGGAGGTTACGGCCGTTTTTGACCTCGCGCCGGCGCATCCTGCCCGCGCAATCTTGGTTGACGCGGGTATGGAAAATACGTCCGAAGTGATCTTGCGGCGAGTGAATTATGCCGACGGCCGCAAGTCTGCTTGGGTGAATGAGCGGCGCGCCTCGGGCGAGTTGTTGCGTGCCTTGTCGGATCAATTGGTTGAACTGCATGGCCAGCAAGATGATCGTGGGCTTTTGAACCCACGTGGACACCGCGCGCTTTTGGACGATTTTGCCAAACTTGACCTAAGTGCTTGTCGGGCGGCTTGGGCAGAGCAGGGGCGGGCGCAAAAGGCGCTGGACAGCGCGCACGCCGAAGTTGCCAAACTGACCGCTGAAGAAGAATACTTGCGTAATGCTGTGGCCGAACTTGTCCAACTAAACCCTCAAGCAGGCGAAGAGGCGTCCTTAGACACTCGCCGCCGCCACATGCAGGCGGCCGGAAAATTGCGCGGCGAAATTGCTCGCGCTTTGGTACTGATATCTGACCAAGGGGCCGATATGATGATGGGCGACGCCCTGCGCCGTTTGGAAGGGGTTGCGATCCAATCCGATTCCATAACGGGCCTTGAGGTTCCCATCGCCGGCCTTGGCCGGGCAATGACCGAGCTGGGCGAAGCAATCGACAGTATCGAGTGCCAGCTTGCAGCCTTGGACTTTGATCCCCAAGATCTTGAACATTTAGAAGAACGTCTTTTTGCCATTCGTGCATTGGCACGTAAGCATAATGTCTTGCCAGATGATCTGGGCCCGTTTGCTGATCGTTTGTGCGCGCGCCTAAATGCGCTCGACGACAGTACCAAAGGCGTTGCCTCTCTTTCGCAAATATTGGCGTCGGCTGAAGCCACTTATACCCAAGAGGCTGACGCTCTAACCGTAGCGCGTAAAGCTGCGGCTAAGCGGCTAGATGACGCCATGGTGGGTGAATTGGCTCCCCTTAAGATGGAACGGGCGATTTTCGAAACCACCCTCACAGCCCAAGATCCCGGGCCCGACGGCCAAGATCTGGTAGCCTTTTGCGTGGTGACCAATCCGGGTACGCCTTCGGGGGCGCTTAATCGCATTGCGTCGGGGGGGGAGTTGTCGCGGTTTTTGCTGGCGCTGAAAGTGTGCCTGACACGTGAGAACCCAAGAGTGACCATGATTTTCGACGAGATTGACCGCGGTGTTGGTGGGGCTACGGCCGATGCGGTGGGGCGGCGTTTGGCAAGTTTGGCGCAAGGTGGGCAAGTGTTGGTTGTGACCCACTCGCCCCAAGTAGCAGCCCTTGGCACCCATCATTGGCGGGTGGAAAAAAAGGTAAAGGCCGGCATGACCCTTTCGACTGTTACCCCCTTAGATCAGAATGCCCGCATAGAAGAGATTGCGCGCATGTTGGCGGGGGACACAATCACCCAAGCGGCCCGCGATGCGGCCAGTGCGCTTTTGGGTGACTAAGGCGTTTTATTGGCTTAGCGGGCTGAATGTCACGCTGACTGCTTGGAAATAACCCTCGTCACTTTTCGATAAAACCAGTGTTAAAATCGCCCCAACGCGCCCGAGATCTTGCCCTTGCGCATCCACAAGCCCCGAGACGACAAGTCGTTGGGTCGCAACTTCGGCTGATGAGGACAGTGTGCGGATATGTGAGCGCCCCAAGACTATGCGCGCTTGGTGAAAAAGCCCCACCATTTCGCTGGAAAGGGCTTTCTCAATTTCAATGCGCCCTTCGCACCAAAGGCCCGTAACGGTCAGCATATGCGCGTCAAAGGCGCAAAGCGCTGCTATCTCGCGCGGGGCCTTGTCACCCCATAGTTTTATAAAGTTTTTGACAAATTCTTGCGCTTGCACGGCTTTTGGGTCCAATTTCAAGGTTTTGGCGCGTTAAAGCGCTACAAGTTCGGCATAAAGATCACCATATCCCGTGAAACGCCGCTCATATGCAAGGCCTAATCGGTGCGCGCATTCTTGTGCCTTTAGGTCAAGCATTTGGTCATCGGTTTGGGCCTGATAGACCAATTTGGTATAATTGCCAAAATACATGTCGCGCAACTCTGGGTGGCGATCAAGCCCCATGGGTTTCCACACGAACGAATCAAATTGGCGCACCAGAAAATCGGTCAAATAAAAGGCAGTAAACTCCTGCTCGGCCAATGTTTCAAAAAGAGCGTTACCCTCAAAAAACGAATAGCAATGCGGGCCGGCCATCATCTCGACTCCCAGTTTTGCGCAGCGAGTTTGCAATAGTCCACCCGTGCCGCAATCGGCATAAAGGACAAAGATTTTTTCATAAGATTCGCGCTGACGCAGGATCATCTGTTCGACAGCGTCCGGGATACGGTCGGGCCATAGATGCAAATTAGCAGGCAGGCAGTGCAAATCCATATGCGACCAGCCGTTGGCGGATTTGAGGGCCAACACCTCACGCGCAAGGGCGCCGCAAGCAATTAGCAAAATCCGACCATGATCGCGACACTCTAACCCCTGATGGGTTAGAGCGTCATCATCGAGTGCCGTCATGGACGCAAAGCAAGGGACGCACGCATTGCTAAAGCACTGGCCCCCAAAATGGCAGCCGGCCAGCCAAGGTCTTGAACAAAAAGTAACGTAAAGCCCCCAGCCAAAATAACGGCAATCAGTAAGGTCACGAAAACATGGATTGGCATTGCGACTCTCCTAAATTCGGATTGATCATTTCCTTTATATGGGGGTGGAGCAAGAACTTTCTAGTCCCAAAAGAAAAACCCCAGACCGAGGTCTAGGGTTTAACCGACTAAATCTTTCAGTGATTTAAAAAACCGCTTAAGCGTTCAATTGATTGTGTTTGCGGGCGACAAGCGCTTTTGCCGTTTCAACAGCCACCGCTGCATCCCGGCAATATGCGTCTGCACCAATGGCGCGGCTAAATTCTTCGTTTAAAGGCGCACCACCGACCAAGATGATATAATCTTCGCGCATGCCTTTTTCTTTAAGAGTATCAATCACAACCTTCATATAAGGCATGGTCGTGGTCAAAAGGGCAGACATACCCAAAATATCTGGTTGGTCCGCTTCGATGGCTTCGAGATATTTCTCTACCGAATTGTTGATGCCCAGATCGCGCACTTCAAAGCCTGCGCCCTCCATCATCATGCCCACCAAGTTTTTGCCAATATCGTGAATGTCACCTTTTACGGTGCCTATAACCATCTTACCCATGCGCGGAGCACCTGTTTCGGCCAAAAGCGGTTTTAGAATGAACATGCCACCCTTCATGGCATTAGCGGCAAGCAAAACCTCTGGCACGAACAAAATCCCATCACGGAAATCAGCGCCCACAATCGTCATGCCTGCGACCAAAGCTTTGGTCAGTACGTCGTAAGGGGTCCACTTGCGTGACAAAAGAATATTCACGCCTTCTTCGATTTCTTCCTTCAACCCGTCGTAAAGATCGTCGTGCATTTGCAAGACCAATTCGTCGTCTGAAAGCTCGCTTAAGATGATGTCGTCATTTTCATCGGCCATGGGGCGCTCCTGCCACTATACTGTTCGTTCTCATTGCGACCAATCGCATCGCGAAACTTATCGGTTAGCGACATAGCTGCGTATAAAGCCGACAAGCGTCACAAAAAGCTAAAGATCAAACTTTTCTTTAGCCTATAAAATGAAAAGAAAGCGGTTATTTGTCGCGGCGCCGCACACGGCGCGGGGCCTCATTAGCCTGATCGCCTGTTCCGTCTGAGGCCGAGGAAAAACCGCCTAAAGTTTTGGCTATCAGCTCAAGGCTGGGAGGGGAGCCTTTGGCACGGCTGTCAAGCGCGCGACGCATTGAGGCCAGATGTTCAGGCATCGTGCCACAGCAGCCGCCAATGATAGTGGCGCCAATGTCGCGTGCCAAAACCGCATATTCCGCCATCAATTCTGGCGTGCCGTCATAATGGATATGGCCGTCGTGATATTT
>DPZQ01000136.1 GCA_003536295.1 Rhodobacter sp.
ATGATGCTGTGATGCCGCAAACAATTGAAGCGATTGCCCATGCAAAAGCTGCCAAAGTGCCGATGATTGTTGCTATTAATAAAATCGACAAACCCTCGGCCAATCCAACCAAAGTGCGCACTGATTTATTGCAGCATGAGATTGTGGTCGAAGCTATGTCTGGCGACGTGCAAGATGTTGAAGTTTCTGCGAAAACAGGCCAAGGCCTTGATGAGTTGCTTGAGGCGATCGCCCTTCAAGCAGAAATTCTTGAGCTGAAATCTAACCCTAATCGCGCAGCGATGGGCGCAGTTATTGAGGCCAAACTTGACGTGGGCCGCGGCCCTGTTGCCACGGTTTTGATCCAAAATGGCACGCTAAATAAAGGCGATATCTTTGTTGTTGGCGAACAGTGGGGCAAAGTGCGGGCCCTGATCAACGACAAGGGTGAGCGGATCGAAACAGCAGGCCCCTCTGTGCCTGTCGAAGTCTTGGGTCTAAACGGAACACCTGCAGCGGGCGACGTGCTTAATGTGGTGGAAACCGAAGCTCAGGCGCGTGAGATTGCCTCGTACCGTGGAAAAGCCACACGCGATAAACGCGCCGCCGCTGGTGCTGCTGTCACGCTTGAGCAGCTTATGGCTAAAGCAAAAGCTGACCAATCGGTTAGCGAACTGCCAATTTTGGTGAAAGCTGACGTACAAGGGTCTGCGGAAGCGATTGTGCAGGCTATGGAAAAAATTGGTAACGAAGAGGTGCGCGTGCGCGTCTTACATTACGGCGTTGGGGCTATTTCTGAAACTGACGTGGGTCTTGCAGAAGCGGCAAACGCACCAATCATAGGCTTTAACGTGCGCGCAAATGCCAGCGCCCGCCAAACCGCAAATCAAAAGGGCGTTGAGCTACGCTATTATAGCGTTATCTATGACCTGGTCGACGATATTAAAGCGGCTGCCTCGGGCTTATTGAAAGCTGAAATTCGTGAAACCTTTATTGGTTATGCCAAGATCAAAGAAGTTTTCAAAGTCACTGGAGTGGGCATGGTTGCTGGTTGTTTAGTCACCGAAGGGGTGGCGCGCCGTTCGGCGGGTGTGCGCTTACTGCGTGATGATGTGGTTATCCATGAAGGCACGCTCAAAACCCTCAAACGCTTTAAGGATGAGGTCAAGGAGGTTCAGTCTGGCCAAGAATGCGGCATGGCATTTGAACGCTATGATGATGTGCGACCCAATGACGTGATCGAAATCTTTGAACGCGAAGAAATCCAGCGCCATTTAGCTTAGGCATTTACTATATTAAAAAAGGGCCGAACGAAAGTTCGGCCCTTTTTTGTCTAAAGCCAATCGCGCAAAATAGGGATAAGCGGCAGGTCAGCAGGGGGCATCGGGTACTTTCGGAGGTCTTGTGGCTTGACCCAAGCTATGGTCTGCCCCTCGCGGCCGTGGGGGATGCCGTGCCAACGTCGACAAGCGAACAGCGGCATAAGCAAGTGGAAGTCTGGGTAATTGTGGCTAGCAAAAGTCAGAGGGGCCAAACAACTGGCCCATGTGTCGATGCCCAACTCTTCTTGTAATTCACGAATCAAAGCTGCTTCGGGAGTTTCGCCTGCTTCGACTTTACCGCCTGGAAATTCCCAAAGCCCCGCCAATGACTTGGCTTCGGGGCGCTGTGCGAGCAAAACCCGCCCGTCTATATCAATAAGCGCTACTGCTGAGACAAGAACGATTCTCACGACCGATAATCTGCGTTGATTTCAATATAGCGGTTGGTCAAATCGCAGGTCCAAACGCGTGTTTCACCGTGCCCTAACCCCAAATTAACTCCAATGAACAGCTCATCTTGCTTCATATAGGCAGCGGCTCGTTCTTCGCTATAGGCCTTATGGCGTTGCCCTTTTTGGGCCACCAAAATATCGCCAAAGTGAATGGTTAAACGATCACGATCCGCCGCCGCACCTGATTTCCCCACTGCCATGACAATGCGGCCCCAATTGGGGTCTTCGCCCGCGATGGCGGTTTTCACCAACGGGGAGTTGGCAATCGCCATGGCGACTTTTTTGGCATCAATATCTGATTTTGCGCCTGTAACGCGCACCTCGACAAATTTCGTGGCTCCTTCACCATCGCGCACCACCTGATGGGCTAAAGCCAACATCACATCGGCCAGAGCTGCTTCAAATACTTTAGCCACCTGGCCTGCCAATGGCGCAGCCTCAGATTGGCCCGTGGCGGCCAAAAAAAGTGCATCCGAGGTTGAAGTGTCGCTGTCAACGGTAATGGCGTTAAAAGTTCTATCGACCTGGCGCGACAACATTTTTTGTAAAGCTAAGGCCGAGATTTTGGCATCGGTAAAAATATAGACCAGCATCGTTGCCATATCGGGCGCGATCATCCCCGAACCTTTGGCAATACCGCTGATATGAATAGGCCCGCCGTCTCCTGCGATGACTGCACTGGCCCCTTTAGGAAATGTGTCGGTGGTCATAATCGCTTGGGCCGCCTGAGAGATTGTGCCTTCGCTTAGCCCTGCGGCCAGATCGGCCACTACGGCCACGATACGATCGTGTGGTAAGACTTCGCCAATCACCCCTGTAGAGGATGAGAACACTCGCTCGACGGGCAGATCAAGCGCTGTGGCTACTGACTGAGAGATGGCATCAACCGATTGCACTCCCGCACGGCCCGTAAAGGCGTTTGAGTTTCCGGAATTCACAACAATCGCCGCCCCTTGGCGCATTTTGCCTGCACCTTTGGCAAGTTTGGCCTGAGCATCCAAAATGCAAGCGGCTCGGGTGGCTGACTTGGTAAACACTCCCGCCACCGTGGTGCCGGGCGCCAAACGCACCAACATCACGTCCTTACGATTTTTATAACGCACGCCTGCCTCAATAGAGCAAAAGGCGGCTCCTTTAATCTTGGGCAAAACAGGAAAGCCATCTTTGGGCGCCAAGGGCGAGATTAAAGCTGCCACTTGGGCTTTGCCCGCTTCTGAGCCGCCTGAAAGGGATTTAATCCATTTCTTCAGCGCACTGGCTTTCGCCTTCCAGTCTATTTTTACCATGATGTTACCAATGAGTTAATTTTGCAAAAGGGTTGTGTCGTTCAATAAGTTGGGATCCAAACCTTCCACGTCTTTCTCTACGTTTACCCCGTTTAAAAGAGTAAGCAAATATGCATCGACCGCCTTTTGTTCCAGCTCGGCCGTCAATTCTGGGGTCATCTCTTGAAGGCTTGGGGTAGTTTGAATGCGGGTTTCTTGTAATTTGATCAGGTGCCAACCGAAATCAGTTTGCACCGGGCTAGAAACCGCGCCGACATTCATAGAGACCACGGCCGCTTCAAATGGGGCAACCATTGTGCCAATGCCAAACCAACCCAATTCGCCTCCCTCAGTCCCAGAGCCTGTATCGGTCGAGCTTCTGCTCGCCAATTCTGCAAAATCTGCGCCTGCGTCAAGTTCGGCTTT
>DPZQ01000098.1 GCA_003536295.1 Rhodobacter sp.
GTGCAGCACCAAACCATCACGCGGGGTGACGCGCGCCACATAGGGGATATAACCCACAATATCGGTGGCCAGATCAAGGGCTGCTTGCACCTGAGGGGTGATCAGCGCGCCATTGCCAGGGCCCAAACCCACCACTTTGATAAAACCACTCACTGTGGCACCTCGGGGCGGCGGCCTTGGCCGTGCACGATGACAATTGCAAAATAGGGGCAATCCTCGCCCGAGACGTCGGCCAATGGCACGACCCTTTGTCCCGCCATCGTGCCACGCTCAACCAGCCAGGCTTGTGCAAGTTTACCAGACGCGCACAGGGCGCGGCGCACTTTGGGCAGGTTGCGCCCTGTTTTCATAATTACTAAAGCATCGGCCCGGCCCATATGATGGATCAGATCGGCTTCGGGCAAGGTGGCCATCAGCACGCTCAGCACGTCATCGCCCCAAGTTATGGGAAGGCCCGTGGCCGTCCAACAGCCGCTCATGCCTGTAATCCCTGGGATCACCTCAATCTCGCAGCGGTGTTGAAGGCGCGTGTAAAGATGCATGAATGAGCCGTAAAAGAACGGGTCCCCCTCGCATAAGACCACGACGTCACCTGACAGGGCCGCCAATTGATCGGCCCAATAATCGTAAAATTGCGCCAAAGCCAAAATGTATTCTGGGCTGTCAAAGGGTAGCTCGGTGGTGACAGGATATTCCATTGCATATTCCACCACATCCGCGCGCAAATATCCCTCGACTATCTGGCGGGCCTGACCTTTGCGGCCTTGTTTGCGAAAATAAGCCACTTGGCCGGCCGCGCGCAAGGCACGATCTGCGCGCAGCGACATCAGATCAGGATCGCCCGGCCCAAGGCCCGTGCAAATGATGCGCGCCATGATTACTCCTTCCGCGAGGCAAGCGCATTTACTGCCGCCACCGTTATAGCCGAGCCGCCAAGCCGCCCCATCACCGCCATTGCCGCACTAGGGGGCGCTTGCATCAGGGCGGCTTTTGACTCGGCCGCACCAATAAAGCCCACGGGGGCCCCAATAATAGCCGCAGGACGCGGGCAGCTTGGATCTTCTAACATATTAAGTAAGTGAAAAAGGGCTGTGGGGGCATTTCCGATGGCTACAACCGCGCCCGCCAGATGGGGGCGCCAAAGCTCAACTGCGGCTGCGGATCTTGTGTTGCCCATTTCGCGCGCAAGGTCGAGAACCTTTGGATCTTGTAGGGTGCAGATGATTTGATTTTGCGCGGGCAATCTGGGGCGGGTGATCCCTTCGGACACCATGCGCACATCACATAAGATAGGGGCCCCTGCTTCCAAAGCCGCGCGTGCAGTAATGGCCATGTGCGGGCTAAAGGCGATATACTCTTCTAAACCTACCATGCCGGCGGCATGGATCATGCGTACAGCTACTACCTCTTCTTCGGGGGTGAAACGGGCCAAGTTGGCCTCGGAGCGGATGGTCGCGAATGAAGCCAGATATATGGCGGCGCCGTCTTTTTCGTAACTATGCATGATCGGGCCTTTCAAATGCGGATTGCAAGTCTTCTAGCAAATACTCCTGGGAAAGGGCAGGGCCGAATAGATTGCCTGCCTGCGCATTGCGGCCCCAAAGAAAGCCGCCCTTTTGCGCAACAATGGTTACGTCACAGGCGCTGGCGCGGGCGCAGCCTTTTGCGCAGCCTGACAGATGCGCAAAGCGCCCCTTTGGCAGTATTTTGGCCACCTCATGCGCAAGGCTGAGCGTTTCGCCCAATGCTTGCGTGCAGGCGGGGGCCCCTGTACAAATATCGATGCGGCTATAAGGATCATTCGCATCCGTTAAAAGTGCAGGATGGGTTGGTTGCACTTTGGCTTGGGGCAGATAGATCTGACGCCAAGGGGTCATGCGCAAGGGCCCAAAACCGCATAAGTAGCTACAAAGATCGGCTGACATTTGTCCAAAGCGAAGCCCAACCAAAAAGCCGCCTTGTCCTAAATCCACTTGCACTGCACCAAGCGGGGCCTGGGGAGCGGGGGGCATCAGATCAAGGGGCGTTTGAAATGCGTCTGGTAGGGGCAAAGCCCGCTCAATCAGCACTCGCATCCGCCCGCGTGGGTTTTCAAAGCCATTATGCCTAACAAACCAGTGCGCCAAATCCATGGCTGCCTTTACCACTAGGGACTGGTGGCCAAGCCAACCTGTCGTTGCCCCCTCCGGGTAAACCCAAAAAAGCGGTTCTTGGGTGGGGCTTTGAGTGTGTGCGCGCTCAACTCGCACATCGCCCGAGGCGGCGCGCAAATAGGGCGCATCACCCGGATCCAGTACGAAGCCAAATTTGCTGGGCAAAAGCGGCGCGCCAGTATCCCCTTGTGCGTTCCCAAGGGCTACGCACAAGGGCTGAGTGGCATCATTCGCCTGCCAAAAAGGGCTTAAAAGGATGTTGCGTTGGCTTTCAACACGCACGGACTCGTCTAGCAAGCCTTCGACCTCAAGGGCCAAAAGCAAGGCGGGATGATCTATGGCTTCAATTCCGCGCAGCTGGATATTAGCGCGAGAGGTCAGCGTCAAAACACCCGTGCCATAACGGCGCGCAAGATCAGCCAAAGCCAGGCCTTGGCGCGAGCTAAGTTGGCCATCTTTTGGGCGCAAGCGTACCACATAACCATCCGCCGCCAACATGGGGCGCAATGCCCCCGGGCACCAGCCTTTGATGTCAAAAGAGCCGCTCATATCTGAGGGCCTATGTCAGCAGGTTCAACGTTTAGGGCAGCGATGATGGAGTTGCGCCGCGTGATCCAAAGGCCCGCCTCTGCCAGCGTTTGAAAGCGAGTTTGCATGGCAGCAAGTGCTGTGGGGTTTTGCTTCTCTAAAAAGGTTTTAACATCGGCGCGTCCAAGCGTCGCGTCATAGTAAAGATCGAACAGGTGTGCGGGCACATTTCGAGTTAAATGGGCAAAAGCGGCCAGATTATCTAACGTGGCGGCAATTTCAGCACCGCCGCGAAAGCCGTGGCGCATCATTCCATCCGCCCAAGCTGGGTCGGAGGCGCGGGCGCGCACCACACGGGCGATTTCTTCTTTTTGAAGGCGCGCACGAGGGGCCTTAGGATCGG
>DPZQ01000186.1:0-4577 GCA_003536295.1 Rhodobacter sp.
GATCAATTCCCATACCCACCGTCATAAAGAAAAGCCCCATCAAAATCCCCTTAAAGGGTTTGATGTCCGCCTCAAGCTGGTGACGAAACTCTGAGTTGGCCAAAACCACGCCCGCCACAAAGGTACCCAAAGCTGGTGATAGCCCAACAAGCATCATCAAAAAGGCGATGGCCATCACCGTTAAAAGTGAAATAAAGGTAGACATTTCGGGCAGTTTTGACGCGTTCACAAAGCGAAAAACAGGGCGGGTCAGAAAGTGCCCCGCGCCAATGATAGCCCCAATGATCGCCAAAGTGGCTAAGGTCACAGCCCAACCGGGTAAGGTTTGCATCAGCGATAAAAGAGGCTCGGCGGCGCTATCTTCTATCAGTTGGCTGCCCTCATAAGCGGTGGCGCGCACCACTGCCTTATCAACAGCCAACAGCGGAATAAGCGCCAACATTGGCACTACAGCTATATCTTGCGCCAACAAGACGGTAAAGCTTGAGCGCCCGCCCAACGTGGCCATCAGGTTTTTTTCTGACAAGCTTTGCAGCACAATTGCCGTTGACGATAGCGACATGATAAGCCCCAAAGTGATTGATTGCGCCCAACTCAGGCCCAACAGCTCTAAAATAAGGGCTACCAAAGCGGTCGTGCCTAACACTTGTAACCCGCCCAAGCCAAGCAGACGGTGTCGCATAGCCCAGAGCGCTTTTGGGTCCAGCTCTAACCCAATCAAAAACAACATTAACACCACGCCAAATTCTGCAAAATGCTGCAAATCTTTGGTTTCCGTACCGGCAACACCCAAAACAGGGCCCATCAAAATGCCAGCGGCTAGATAACCCAAGACCGAGCCCAAACCAAAGCGGACACAAAGCGGCACAATCAAGACAGCTGCGGCGAGGTAGAATGAGGCTTGCAGTAAAAATCCTTCCATAAATGCCCTTTCAAGACAATTTTATTTTCATTTAAATAGCGCTTTCTTAATAGATTTTAGCCTTTTGGCATCTTAAGCGCGACGATCTGCCCGCCCTTTTGATAGCGCAGTTCATTTTCTGTGATCGCCGCGACAGAGCCGCCGTCTAAGCTATCACCGACAGATACTTTTACAAATCGGCCATTGGCTTGGCGCACTAATGCATAGCGATTAGACGATGTCCCATATAAACCTATTAAGGTAATCCGCGAAAGGTCGATCATATTTTTTTCGGTTGCACGTTTGATGACGGTTTTGCTGTTGGTGGGGGAAATAGTCGCAAGATTAACGGGTTCTTGCGCAGGTTTCGCTGCAGCTTTTGGGCTTTGGGCTTTGGCAAGGTTATTTTCAATATTCTTAGGCCGTACTTTCGGCCGTGTGGAGGTTGAAAGCGATAATTTCGACAAAGGGAGTTCTGAGGCCACAATACTGGCAGGCAGGGTTAGGCCCGTGGGGCGTGGGCGTGGGCGCAAATTTCCCAACCTTGACTGGGTCGTGTCAATAGATTTATTTGGCGCGAGCAGGTTTTGAGGCCGTGTTTCGGGGCTCAGCACATCGTCTGGGGCGGCGGCAAACGAATCCAGTGCCTCCGGCATGTAACGTAAATCTTCGGGTCGCACGGGAGGCACAGCTCTGGGCCGTCCTGCGTATACCATCACGCCTTGATCGCTGATCTGCCCTTCTTTGGTAAGCGCCATACTGCCTGGCGCGCGCAACGTTTGGGGTGCACCCTTTTGTGCTGTGACACTGTCTAGTATGATCGAAGGCAAATAATCTTGTTGCAACATCAATTGCGGCAATACGCCCGCTTCGGTGGATGGTGCGTTGTAATCCCTCATCGCCAAAAAAATTTCATCTTGATTGGCAATCGTCTTGCCCAGGGCTGCGGTCAAAGGGAGTAAAGGCATGATAGGTTCAGCCGAAGGCTGGGCCAAATCTGTAGAAGTCCTTTCGGAATTTGTCTCTAAGTCGTTGGAGTTGGGCAGGTAAAAGGCGGTGGTTTTCGGTGGCGAAAGTGGGTTTGGGTGAGGAAATCTCTCAATCCAAGGGCGGGTGCCTTGAAAAAACGCAGTCAAAAAGTGTGTTTGGGCTGATTGATTTAGCAGTACTGGCGAAGTCGAATAATTATGTGGCAGGCTAAGGGCAGCCGTTTGCTCATTCGTGGGCCAAGTGAAATTGGGTAAAATTGCGGGAGCATCGTAATGCGCCGTCACCTCTTCTTCTATAGGGGGTTTTGGCATGCGGGGTGGGTGCATTTGTACGGTGAGAGTGGGCACTTGCTCCACAGGTTTAAGGAGCTTTTTAAGGGTGATCAAAGTGTCTTTTTCTAGCGTGGGGGCCGTAAGAACGATTTTGTTTGGTGCTCGCAGGGCGGTTGTATTGAAAATTTCATAAAGCCTGACAGAAGACCACTGCGCCACTCCCAAACTTAACGCAAAGAAAATCACTGATGCCGAAAACCGCATCAAGGTATTGAAATTAAGTATCGAGGCTATTTTAGCATCGATATGGTCATTTATTTTGCGCAAACTGGTGGTGAACCGGTTATGTAGCGCCAAGCTAGATTTGCGCAAAGCCGCCGTAGCACTTTGTGCCTTTTGTTCTAAAAGGCCCGTTGTGCTCATATAGGCGTGATGCGTGGCGGCACGCGCCCTTTCATAGTTATTGTGTGCTGTTGAAAGCGCACGCGCGATCCCGCTCAAAACCGCTAATACGCAGCTCTGACCCAGATGGTGGAAAAAAATCAAAAGGGCATTTGCTCTTTTTACTGTAGCCTGCACGCCGTCAGTTGTGCCCAGGCGAGCAAGCCAAAGTATTTGTTTCAGCCCCACAGTCAAAGTGGAGATGACGCCTTTACCCATCTCGTGCATTTTTTGTGCTGCAATTTGAAATGGCGCAAACAAAAGCCAGCCCAAAGTGGTGAAGCTATCCTGCAAAAAGGCCTGTACGCGCGAAGTGACCGCGGCGATGGTATTTTGGCCTTTTGGTGCCGAGGTATCCAGCAAGTCTTCGGGTGGCGGCAGATTTTGGACACGATCGCGTACGTGGGCCTGTTCGCTTGATTTAGACTTTGGGGCCAAAACAGTGGCGGTGAATGGTGTTTGTGGCGTAGCTTCGGCAATGCGCACAAAAAATGCATCTTGTGGGCCAAAAGTTTCGTCAAAATTGCTGGACCATGGTGGAATTTCGTTTTGAGGTGAGCCCTCAAGGTTGGCTGCACTTTGTGACTTGATTTCGGCTGTATTGAAAACGGATTGAATGCCCGATTCATTTACGTCTAGCGGTTTGACCTGCTTATTCTGGTTGGAAAGAGGGGGTGCTTCATCAAAGTCACCATTGGACAGGGGGGGCAGAATGCGCATCGGGTCTTGATCGCGTAAAAACCGTTCGCCTTTTGGAATTAGGATTTCCGCCAAATCCGTAAGGCCAAAAAACGGTTCCGAGCGGAATTTATCCGTGGTGGAAAGGCCAACAAAACAGATAGGGTTGAAATTATAACGCCGGGCAAAGCTTTCAGCCTCGACCAAGGTTTCGCGTGCTACCACGGCAACTTGCACGATGGGCTCCATACCCCACCAGTCAAACACCAGGTCCGAAACGGGGTATGGGGTGCGCCCTTCAAGCTCATTTGAGATTTGCGCGCGCCTTGTGGCTGCCAAAGGGCCAGGTGCGGGCAGATCCAAATAAAGTATTTCAGAATTGGGTATGACCAGCTTAGTTGCATAGCCTTCGGGGCTTATTTCCGCCATCAAACGCTGGAAATAACCAAGCACCAAGTCAAGATCTGAGGTATTTAAGTCGGTTCTGCCAATCTCGCGCCAATCTTCAGCTGTCCTTTGGGCAAGGACAATATCGTCGAATGTAAATTGGAGGGCGAAATTGGGCTTCATAGGGGCCTTTAACATAAGCCATTGGGGTTTCGAAATCGTAGACTATCACTTATTACCCTAGACGGCAGCTTCTTGCCAAAATAATCTACTAGGTGACTACTTTTTATTTAAGATTCACATTTTAACCTGGTAGGACCCATATGATGCCGCCATTTCACTTCGCCTACCATGTTGACGATCTTATGGCTGCGCGGGCTTTTTACGGTGGTCTTTTGGGCTGTGCGGAGGGACGCAGTACTGAAACGTGGGTTGATTTTGACTTTTTCGGCCATCAAATCAGCCTGCATTTTGGCGTACCCTTTGCTATTGCCAACACAGGTAAGGTTGGGAACCATTTGGTTCCCATGCCGCATTTTGGGGTGGTTTTGCCCTATGCGGCGTGGCGCGCTCTGGCCGATCGGCTCGAGGAGGCGAAGACCTTTTTCCTATTGGCTCCTTCGGTGCGTTTTGAGGGTGAGGCCGGCGAGCAATGGACGATGTTTTTCACTGACCCTGCGGGCAACCCAATTGAGATGAAAGGTTTTCGTGACGCGGCGCAGATTTTTGTCAAAGATTCTAACATGCCCGAAGCTACGCCCGCTTAAAGGCGTTGCGCATGGATATTCTTGTGCGTGGGGAGCAGTTGAGGAGGCAGCAAATAGTTTAAGAAACTTTCGCCAAAAACCTTGGATCTTATGTTAGAACCCTATGACTTTAGGGCTAAACCGTAATGACAGGCAAGACAT
>DPZQ01000186.1:4664-7873 GCA_003536295.1 Rhodobacter sp.
GCTGGAAAAAGCACCAGATCGTTGAAACGAATGGCATTGGCTGCGGCCTCTTCCCCGTCGGCGGTGTGCAAAACTCGGTACTCCGCAAAACAGTCTGAGGCTGCCAGGCGTTTGGTGGATAAGATCGTTTCACTATCAAGCAAAGAACAATCAGTCTTGAAATGTAAAACCCCTTTTGGCGTGATAACTTCGCGCAAACGATAACCCCAAGGCGCGATTATCTTTGCCAATTGTGTAAAACCTTGGCGGTTGGTACGCGCCGAAAGGCCGATCAGCACTTCACGCTCGGTGGTTAAAATATCGCCCGCCTCAATAAATGCATCTGGCGCTGTGATAGTTTCTACATGTCCATAAAGGGCAGCAAGATGCGGGGTCATTTCTGTCGTCTCCCCCAAGCGGGTGGGGGCGCCAGGACGCATAATGACCGCTCCTTTGGGCAAACAAAGGGCCGTATCTTCGACAAAGACAGAGTCTGCGAAGTCATCTAGCGGCGCAAGTGTGATGACTTTTGCGCCTGTCCCGGTCAGACAGGCAACATAATCAGCGTGATGGGTAAGCATTCGCACGTAATCAGGCTCACCACGTTCTTCGGCCCGCAGTCCCGAGACAACTGAAGGGGCAGGTTTGCGGGTTATGGCGTGGGTGAAACGGAAAGAATGCTCTGCCATGGTGCCCTTAAAAAAAAGGGCGAAAAGCCCTACCTTTAGCCTAAACAAGCTAGAACACTTTGCAATCCTAAACCCGTACAAAGCTTGCAAAATCTACGCGAATTAATATGGTGAGTGGGCTTTAGCTTGGGCGTTTGGCTTTATAACCTGATTGATGGGGCAAGTGGTAGCCGCTGACTCCTGCATGGCCCATGGTTTTTGGTTCTTTAATAAATGCGTTCAGGGAAAGCGTATCGGTTTTAAACCCCAATGCTGCAAGGCTGGCGGACTGTTCAGTCTCTTGCGCACTCAAGCTTTGCGCCAAATCAGCCAAGCCAGTACCTTGGGCCATTTTAGCCGTGTTTTCTTTCATTTTTTTGCGTAAATTAAGAAGTTGACGCATTAAGACTTTCGTCTGCATCAGTGTCGTTTGGTCCATCTTATCAATCCTTGCAAGGGCGGTTACACGCAGCATCAAAGCCAAAGAGCAGCGTCTAGTTTGTTTTACTCCATTAGGCAACGTTGCATGGTGAAATGCCTTTGGTAAAAGCTTTAGGAAAAAGAGCTAACGCCTTTGATTGCGCAGGAGGCTGTCATGTTTTGTAAAGAAAGAAATGGCGGGAGATCCTGGAACGCCACTATTTCTAAAGGCATTTATTGGCACGATGGGTGAGAATTTAAGGTGATTATCACAAGGATACCCAATTTACATCAACTCTAATTTTTTGAAAGAATAAGTCTAGACCAGCGAGGCTCAATTCAAGCGTTCGGTCGTTTACCAATGGGTGAACATATAACTTATGGCACTCCCTTAAATCGCGGTCGATAAAAATTTGGACGCCTTTAGTTACACCGATGATCATGGAAAGGGGTGTGACAGCCCCAGGGCGCACTCCCAGATGTTCAAACAATCTGTCCGCAGATCCAAATGACAAGCGCCCTGCACCAAGAAGATCGGGCAGGCGTTTGAGATCAATCTTTCTATCTTGTTCTGATACCAATAGAATGTTTTGTTTTTTGTGATCACGTAGGTAGAGATTTTTAATGTGACCTCCACCTTGTTTTGATGACAAAAATAGAGATTGAACCTTCTTGGAGTCGTCTACAGTTCTGAGTGGAACATGATTAAAACGCCTGTACTCGATTCCCCACTCATCCATTTGTGCCATAAGAGTGTCCGAGGAAACGGGTAGGCTGTCTTGGAATTTTGAGCTGGCGTCGATGTTTGGTGTATTATTCATTTTAATTTATTCTGTTCAAATTTTCTGTGTGCCACAAACACCAAATTGGGGCTGTTGGAGTGCATTCTTTTTTGATCTACTTTATTATACTTAATAAGGACATAGCGGTTTGAAACTAATTGTCTGTCCACCTAATTAATAAAACTAAAGGCATGGTTTTTTCTAAGATGCATCCATAAACGGTTCGACCACTTCTGTGAAAACTTCTCGCAATTTATTCTGAACGACCATATCAATTTTCCCCATTTTTTCTATCGTGTCTTCAATGTCTGATTTTTGTGTATTTTGTATGTCTGCAACCAACCAGCTAAAATTTTCAATCCTTTTGGACTTTGCAACAGCCATGCATGCTGAAAAGATAATTGTTTGAGGGGTTCTTTTTTCAATTTCTTCAGAAAATCTAAGGCCTAAATCAATGCGATCATCCATAAAACATGCAAAAACGGCATCTGTTTTCCTCTTGTCACTATTTGATTGTCCTTGGGGTACAGGATCATATTCCAAAGCTAAAAGCGTCAAGTCACAACCCTGCTTTGTCTGACCAGTCTTTAATAGGGCCTCGCCATATTGTTGCAAAATGCGTGGATCATTTGGTAGAGCGTCAAAAGCTTTTTTACCGTGTTGGGCAGAGAGTTTGAACTTTCCTGTTAAATCGTAGAGCCCAGATAGTAATCTGTGAACCTCGTAATCATTAGGGTCACTTAACATTGCCTTTTCTAACAAATCAGTAAACTTCGGAAGTGCATCATTGAATGACTCTTTAATAAACCCGCGCGCTAAACCTTGGCCATAGGTGCAGGCTTTCCACGCATATGCCTGAGCGTTTTCATTGTCAGATTCGATCGCTAAATCAAAAAAATTCAAAGCTTCGGCATTTGCTGAAGCTTCGTATTTATGATGCATTTCCTTACCTCTTAACAAATACTCGTATGAACTCATATTTTCTGTTGGTTTTCGTTTTGCACGTTGCAAGCTTACGAGCTCAATCTCTCCAAGAATTTTGTACATCACACTTCTGACGATTTCGTCTTGAACCTCGAAAATGTCACTCGTTTCTTTGTCGAATTTTTTACTCCAGATCACTTCGTTGGTTTGTGTATCTAGTAATGACAATGTTACACGTACTCTATTGCCCGAAGATCGCGCTGAGCCTTGGATGAGATAGTCCACATGAAATTGTGCAATAAACTTTTCCAAGTCTGTCGTTCCCTCAGAAAAATTTACACTAGATTGTCGCGAAACTACTGAAATTTGGCGGACCATGGACAGCTCAGTTATGATGTCTTCATAAATGCCGTCGATTAAAAACGAACTGTCTTCG
>DPZQ01000178.1 GCA_003536295.1 Rhodobacter sp.
CAAAATTACCGGCGTCACATTTCAGCATCTGTTTCGCTGCGGCTGGTCGCTTGATCTGTCGCTGCCTGTGGCGGATCGCGCTATGTTGCACGCCGATAACGCCTATCATCTTCCCCACATCATGATCGAAAGCCACCGTCTGCGCACCCACACCCAGTCGGCTACTGCCTTTCGCGGCTTTGGCGGCCCTCAAGGCGTGATCGGGATCGAGCGGGTGATGGACCATATTGCCCACTATCTACACGAAGACCCGCTATCTGTGCGCAAAACCAATTTTTATGACAGATCAGGTACCCAAACCACGCCCTATCATATGCCGGTTGAAGATAACCCGATAGCCGAGCTTGTCGCACATCTTGAGCAAAGCGCCGACTATGAAAACCGCCGCGCCCAGATCACAAAATGGAACCAAGTAAACCCAATTCTAAAACGTGGGATCGCCCTTACGCCTGTAAAATTTGGGATTTCATTCACCTTGACCCATCTTAATCAAGCAGGCGCTTTGGTGCATCTGTACCAAGACGGAACGATTGCACTTAACCACGGCGGCACAGAGATGGGCCAAGGACTGTTTTTAAAAGTGGCGCAGGTGGTGGCGCATGAATTCGGGGTGGATGTAGCTTTAGTGAAGATTACCGCCACTGACACGGGAAAAGTCCCCAACACCTCGGCGACGGCGGCCTCGTCTGGGTCTGATTTGAACGGAATGGCGGCACAAGACGCTGCGCGCCAGATTAAAACGCGCCTAATCGCACATCTGGCAAACACCTATGGGGTGGCCCAAGACACCGTGCGATTTGAGGCGGGGTTTGTTCATGTGGGCAGCCAGCGCTTTTCCTTTAGCGACGTAGCGAAAATGGCCTATTTTGCGCGTATTTCTCTCTCATCAACAGGGTTTTACGCAACGCCCAAAATCACATGGGACCGCATGGCTGGACGCGGGCGGCCTTTTTTGTATTTCGCCTATGGAGCGGCGGTTACCGAAGTGGTGATTGACACTCTGACAGGTGAAAACCGCATTTTGCGTACCGATATTTTGCACGATACAGGCAAAAGCCTAAACCCAAGCCTAGATATAGGCCAGATTGAGGGGGCTTATGTCCAAGGGGCGGGGTGGCTGACCACAGAAGAGCTGGTCTGGGACGATAAGGGCCGTTTGCGCACCCACGCACCTTCGACCTATAAAATCCCTGCCTGCTCAGATAGGCCCGATATTTTCAACGTCGAACTTTGGGACCGGCCCAATGTGGAAGAAACCGTTGGCCGCTCAAAGGCGGTGGGTGAGCCGCCCTTTATGTTGGGCATTTCAGCCTTTTTCGCCCTGTCAGATGCGATTGCGCAAAGTGCTGGCGCGCAGACAGGCGGCGGGGCACCCTACCCTGCGCTAAACGCCCCTGCCACGCCTGAAACCATTTTGCGTCAGGTCTTAAAGGTGGCGCATGATTGATCTGGTCACACTTAGGGACGCATTGGCAGCGCATGGGCGCGTGGCACGCATCGTGGTGGTGCAAACAGCAGGCTCGACACCACGCGAAGTGGGGGCCGCGATGTTGGTCTGGCAAGAGGCTGGTGGGCACTTGGGCCATTCGGGCACAATTGGTGGTGGAGCATTAGAGTGGCAGGCTATAACAAAGGCCGCAACAGTATTAACGTACGGGAAATCAGTTTTGACGCGCCACCCGCTTGGGCCTGAGTTGGGGCAATGTTGCGGCGGCTCGGTCACACTTGCGAGCGAGGTTTTCACAAAAGAGACACTTGCTGACCTGACCCCCAAAACCGTTTACGCCCGCTTCATCAGCCTTGATCTTGAGAAAGTGGCGCCGCAAGATCACATGCCGCTTGGCGTAGCCCGCCTTATGGCCAAAGCCCGCAACCAAGGCCAGCGAGATACGCTGACACTATGCGATGACTGGTTGATCGAACCTTGTGCCGATGTGAAACAACCGCTTTGGATTTGGGGCGCGGGTCATGTAGGCCGTGCTTTGGTTGACGTGATTGGGCCGCTACGTGATTTTGAAATCACTTGGGTTGATGTGGCCTCCGACCGTTTTCCGCCTGATATCCCACCCAATGTATCCCCTTTATGGACGCAAGACACGGCAGCTTTAACGGTCCATGCGCCCAGCCACGCCGATCATCTGGTGTTAACCTATTCGCATGCACTTGACCTTGAACTTTGCCACCGCTTGCTGACGCGCGGCTTTGCCTCCTTAGGGTTGATCGGCTCAAAAACCAAATGGGTGCGGTTTTCAAAACGCCTTGGGCAACTTGGCCATGCGGTGACCGCCCTTGGCACGATCACCTGCCCGATCGGCGACCCATTGCTTGGAAAGGAGCCCCACGCCATTGCTTTAGGGGTTGCAACTGCATTATTAAAACAAAACGCACTGCGCAAACAGGCTTGCTTGCCCTTAAGAAAGTGTCTTGCATGACGGCTGACTTTTTGACCCTTAGTAATCTAACCAAATCCTATCCGCGAGTGATCGCAAATGATCACGTGTCATTATCGATAAAACCGGGGCAAATTCACGCCCTTTTGGGCGAGAACGGCGCTGGCAAATCTACCTTGGTCAAAATAATCTACGGATTGGTGCAGCCGGATGAAGGCGAGATGCAGCTTGCAGGTCAGCCCTATCAGCCCCAATCTCCCGCCCAAGCACGCGCGCAAGGTGTCGGAATGGTGTTTCAGCATTTCAGCCTGTTTGAGTCCCTTACCGTGGCCGAAAATGTGGTCTTGGGCATGGAGAATTCACCGCCCCTGTCGCTTTTGCAGAGCCGTATCACCGAAGTATCCCAAGCCTACGGCCTGCCACTTGACCCCCGTCGGATCGTGCGCGATCTTTCTGCGGGAGAGCGCCAAAGGGTTGAGATTATTCGTTGCCTTTTACAAGATCCAAAATTGCTGATCATGGACGAACCCACCTCAGTTTTAACACCAAGTGAAGTTGAAATTTTGTTTAAAACCCTGCGTAAATTGTCCGCGCAGGGCACCGCCATTCTATATATTAGCCATAAACTAGAAGAAATCCGCCAACTGTGCGATGAAGCCACGATTTTGCGCCGCGGGCGATGGGTGGCCCATCTTGACCCCAAAGAAAAAACCGCCAATGAGCTGGCTGAACTGATGGTGGGTGCAACGCTCAACGCGCCGCAACGCCACAAGCGCACCCAAGGACCCGTAACTTTGGCAGTGAAAGGCCTATCGCAACCACCCCTGACCCCCTTTTCGCCTGCGCTTAAGAACATCTCATTCACGCTGCAGCAAGGCGAGATTTTGGGCGTCGCAGGCGTGGCAGGTAATGGGCAAGATGAACTTCAGCTGGCTCTATCGGGTGAGGCGCTAAGTGCTGCTGGTACCCTTTATTTAGGAGAAAAAGACATCAGCCAAATGGGGCCGAATGCGCGCCGCTCATTGGGGCTGGCGTCCGCCCCAGAAGAGCGCTTAGGTCATGCCGCGGCGCCCGATATGACCTTGGTTGAAAATGCGCTTTTATCGGCGTCAGCGCGGTTAGCTCTGGCAAAATATGGTTTGATTAACTGGTCAAAGACCCGCAATTTTGCAGGCGAAATCATCGCGAAATTTGATGTCCGCACCCCGTCAACAGAGGTGGTTGCCCGCGCCCTTTCGGGGGGGAATTTGCAAAAATTCGTGGTGGGGCGCGAAATCATGCAAAAACCCAAGCTTCTTATCATCAATCAGCCCACTTGGGGGGTCGACGCAGCCGCCGCCAGCGCCATTCGCCAAGCCCTTCTTGATTTGGCAGCACAAGGTGCCGCAGTTGTGGTGATCAGCCAAGATCTCGATGAACTGATTGAAATATCAGATCAATTTGCAGCCTTATATGAAGGGGGTCTTTCCGAACCCTGTCCGATCGAAGATCTAAGTTTCGAAGAGATTGGGTTGTTAATAGGTGGCGTGCAATCACGGGAGAACACCCATGCTACAGCTTGAAAAACGGCCCAATCCGTCACGTTTTTGGGGCCGCGCCACACCAGTTTTAGCGGTTTTTCTGACCATGATAGCGGGCAGCATTTTATTTGCTCTGTTGGGGAAAAATCCGTTCATTGCCATGCGCACCATTTTTTGGGACCCGATCTTAGGCGAATATGCATTTTATTTTCGTGGCCAACTTCTGGTTAAAGCAGGGCCTTTGATCTTAATTGCCATCGGCCTAAGTTTGGGCTTTCGTGCCGGCATCTGGAACATTGGTGCCGAAGGTCAATATATCATGGGCGCCATTTTTGGCGCAGGTGTTGGTTTGGCCCTTTATCCCATGGAAGGCTGGTTCATCTTCCCGCTTATGGTGCTGGCAGGCGTGTTTGGCGGCTGGCTTTGGGCAATGATCCCCGCCATTTTGCGCACAAAGTTTAATACCAATGAAATTCTAGTGTCTTTGCTTTTAGTCTATGTGGCTGAGGCGCTTTTGGCGTCAATGGCGGTTGGAGCGATGCGCAACCCCCAAGGCAATGGCTTTCCCGGGTCGCGTAATCTGTCGCAATATCCTTCGGCCGCCAATCTTGAAATATGGGCCGGTACGGGCATTCACTGGGGTGTCATCGCTGCCACCGGGGCGGTGATATCGGCCTATTTTCTGCTTCAACGCCATATTTTAGGCTATCACATAAGCCTATCGGGCCAAGCGCCAAAGGCCGCGCGATTTGCGGGAATTAACCCTAATAAAATGATCGTAATTTGCCTTGGCCTTTCAGGTGCTTTGGCTGGGGCTGCCGGCTTATTTGAGGTGGCAGGCCCAGCAGGGCAGATAAGCATTGATTTCAATGTTGGTTACGGTTTTACGGCAATCATTGTAGCATTTTTGGGTCGGTTGCATCCAGTAGGCATTGCTTTGGCGGGGCTTTTGATGGCACTCACCTACATTGGAGGCGAGAATGCCTCGACCGCGCTTGGCTTGCCCGCGGCGGCCATTCAGGCTTTCCAGGGCATGCTTTTGTTCTTTTTGTTGGGCGTTGATATCTTAACAAATTATAAGATTAAATGGATCAAAGGGCGGTGGAAATAGTGGATCTTTCAGCAATTAATCCTGCCGTTTTAATCGCTGCAATCATGGTGGCGGCCGTGCCAATCATTTTAGCAGCCGTTGGCGAGCTGGTGGTAGAAAAGGCAGGCGTCTTGAATTTGGGCGTTGAGGGGATGATGATCATGGGCGCCGTGTGCGGCTTTGCCATTGCTAA
>DPZQ01000233.1 GCA_003536295.1 Rhodobacter sp.
CCAGGCTGCGCTACGCCCCGACTGCGAACTCTCTAACCCCGTTTTTTGGAATTGAAAAGTGCCTATTGTGCATTACAGGGCCAAATTGCGATGGAATTTTCAATTAAAGGATGCCGCATCACGGTACCAGGAGTGATTTGCAGTAATTTTGCAAGGCCCGCGTTTATTTCAAGCACATATTTCACATTTTGCCCTCCATTGATGATAGTTTCATCCAGCGGTTTGGCGTGCGGGTGCACCTGGGTGACCAGTCCTTGGGCATTGGCAAAAATCAGATCAAGGGGAATCAGCGTGTTGCGCATCCAAAATTGGGCCCGTTGGGGGACGTCATAGGCAAACAACATCCCCGCCCCTTTGGCCAACGCTGGGCGATTCATCAACCCCGAGGCACGGGTTTCGGGGCTGGTGGCCAGCTCAATACGAAAACGAACGGTTTGCGTGGCCGTGCGCAGCTCAATAGAAAAGGTCTGGCACATAACGGATGCTTGCACAGAACCAACAATCAAAAGCCCAAAGGCCAAGCCTAAGGCTAAAATCTTCATCAGTCGACTTCTCGACTTGCTGCTTCCCATGACACCAAATGAACCGCCATGCGGCCGCGCGCACCGTCCATGATTCGCAAACATACCGCTTCGCCCGCCGCCAAATCAGCAAAGCCCGAATGACGTAGAACTTCAATATGAACAAACACATCTTCTGGCAAACCAAAGACATTAGCGAAGCCAAATCCTTTGCTTTTATCAAACCATTTTATCCGTGCAGGTTCGATCGGCAAAAGCGCAATCTCCTCTGGGCTGGCCATCGTTTCATCATCGCCTAGCATGAAGGCCATTCCAAGCGACATGGGCGCATCGATTTGCACAACCTCGACCGCTTGTACCCCGCGCGTAGTTATTTGAACCATAACCGTGATAACGGTTCCGTCTGAGACGGAGCTCTGCCCATAATTGCGCAAAACATTGGCATGAAGTAAAATATCAGGCCCACCTTCATCAGCAACAATAAACCCAAATCCCTTGGCAGGATCGAACCATTTTACTTTTCCATGCACCGTATGCGTTACAACGTCGTTCGTATCCATTTTAAACCTTTCAACAGTCACAAGTAGTGAATTCTATGAAAGTGCCGTGCTTTCAAGATGAGATGATGAAATACATCCTAAATATTAAAAAAAATTAACCATTTTCTTTAATTACACACCAAAGATTAGGTTTTTAAGGGGGCAACTTCCAAAAATCAACCAAAAACCCCAAAGTTCGCGCAAAAATTATGGATTTAATCTTTTAACTTCCCAAGGCGCATCGACTGAGTCGCGCCGCCACTGAAACCGGTTGTGCAGTCGGAATTCGCCGTCGGCCCAAAATTCGATTTCCAAAGGCACGATGCGAAAGCCCCCCCAAAAAAGCGGACGCTCTGGATCGGTGCCTTTGATTAGGGCCAGCTTAGCCACTTTGGCCATCAACGCCATACGGCTTTCAAGCGGTTGCGACTGATCCGAGCCCCAAGCCCCCAGCCTGCTTTTGAGTGAGCGCGACTTATAATACGCGTCGGCTTGTGCGCCATCTTCGCGCTCGGTGATACCTCGCACCCTTATTTGACGGCGCAAAGATTTCCAATGCACTACAAAGGCTGCTTTTTGGGTAACTGCAATTTCTTGGCCTTTTTTGCTGTTGTAATTTGTGTAAAAAACAAACGCATTAGCCTCGATCTCTTTAAGCAAAACCATGCGCACATTGGGCAGCCCCTCGGGGTCGACCGTGGCCAGGGCAATGGCGTTTGGATCGTTTGGCTCAAGCAGCGCTGCTTCATCTAGCCAGCTTTGAGCCAAAAAAAACGGGTCATCGCCTGCGAAAATACCATCTCGTTCCATGTTCTGCCTTTGATTGGTTGTTCTTTTACATAAAATAGCGCGGAAGCGGTGAAGACAAGCCCCCTTGGCCTTGATGTGCCTGATCGGATCGCCTAAACCGTCAGGAAAGAACTTGGTGGGAACAGCTGATGTCAAACGGATTACTGAATGGAAAACGTGGCCTGATAATGGGCTTGGCCAATGACAAATCGATTGCTTGGGGCATTGCAAAAGCCTGCGCCGATGCGGGCGCTGAAATGGCATTTTCATATCAAGGCGAAGCTTTGGAAAAACGCGTGCGCCCTTTGATCTCCTCAATTGGCTGCAGCGAAATGATCGAATGTGATGTTGCCAACGAAGGGTCGCTAGATTCATTGTTTGATCATTTAAAAGCAACCTGGGGCACGATTGACTTTGTGGTGCATGCAATAGGTTTTTCAGACAAGAACGAACTGCGCGGCCGCTATGTTGACACGTCGGCTGCAAATTTTCGCATGACGATGGATATTTCGGTCTATTCTTTTACCGCCGTTTGCGCGCGCGCTAGCGCCATGATGCCCAATGGTGGATCACTTTTGACACTGACCTATTACGGAGCAGAAAAAGTAATGCCACATTACAATGTTATGGGCATCGCTAAATCTGCGCTTGAAACCTCTGTTCAATACATAGCCGAGGATCTTGGCTCTGACAATATCCGCGTAAATGCCATCTCGGCGGGACCAATTAAGACTTTGGCCGCCTCGGGAATTGGTGATTTTAGATATATTATGAAATGGAACGA
>DPZQ01000012.1 GCA_003536295.1 Rhodobacter sp.
CATGGTTTTTTGCATTTATTAGGCTATGATCACGTTGAAGATTTGGATGCCGAGTTTATGGAAAATCAAGAACGAGAAATACTTACAAAAATGGGTCTCTGTGACCCTTATAGTGATGCAACGTAAAATGTTAATTTATTGGAACAAGGACTGATGGGCAGTAATAATGACGTGCCAAACGGGCTGAAGTCTGCTTTAGGTGGACTGATCAAGGACTTGGAACCGCAAAAGCGTGGGTTCTTAAGCATATTTAAGAGCGTCTTTGTAGCGAAAGAGGCTGCAGGCCACACCAGCGCGCAACGTGAAAATAAAGGAAATGCCTCCAAGGTGCTGACTGCCCCGACCCATGGGATGGCCAATTTACGCCGTTTACGGGTTGATGATGTGGCAATCCCAAAGGTCGATATCGTGGCCGTGTCTCTTGATATTGGTAAGGATGAGTTGGTCGAAGTTTTTCGTAGAGAAGGCTTTTCGCGCATGCCCGTTTTTAAAGGGACACTCGACCAGCCCCAAGGGTTAATCTTGTTAAAGGATTTGGCGCTCCAGCATGGGTTTGGGGCGGGGGGGCGTTTTAGTCTACGCAAGCTTATTAGGCCTATTCTTTATGCGCCGCCTTCGATGCCTATAGGCATTTTATTGCAAAAAATGCAAAAAGAGCGGGTGCATATGGCGCTGGTTATTGATGAATATGGTGGTGTTGATGGGTTGATGACGATCGAAGACTTGATCGAAACCGTCATTGGCGAGATTGATGATGAACATGACGAAGACGAAGACAGCCTTTGGAAAGAGGAACAGCCGGGGGTCTTTTTGGCTATGTCGCACGCCCCGTTAGATCAGTTTGAAGCCGCCATTGGTCTCACCTTACGCAATCAAGAAGATGATAAAGATATTGATACGTTGGGCGGATTGGTCTTTGTGCGTACCGGCCATGTGCCTGCGCGCGGTGAAATTGTGCCTCATGAAAGTGGGGCCGAGTTTGAAGTTGTTGATGCCGACCCGCGGCGTATCAAGCGTTTACGGCTTAGATTGCCGGGCATTGCCCGCGCACCTCAGGTAAAGATCACAATCAATAAGGCAGACAGCTGATGGCACGCGTCCGCTATCGTTTTGGAGGGCGGCTTCGCGTATGGCCTCACTTTGGAACGGTTTTTGGTGTCTTTGCACTAGGCGCATTTGCGGCGCTTGGGCAGGCCCCGATTGATGCGTGGTATGTGACCATCCTTGCTTTTTCACTTATATTTTTCATTTTAACCTTTGCTGAAAACAGCCTTGCTGCGGGGCTTTTGGGCTTTGGCGCCGGATTGGGTTATTTTGCGGCAAGTTTGAATTGGATTGTGCTGCCCTTTTTTGTTGATGCTCCGTCAGATGGCTGGATGGCCCCTTTTGCGCTTTTTTTTATGGCGGGGGGCTTGGCATGTTTTTGGGCACTGGCGAGTTGGCTAGGCTTTTTGGTAATGCAACGCGCAGACGGAGGTATATTGTCGCGGCGTGGCTTTATCTTGGCCTTAGTCATTGGGTTGACGGGGGCTGAATATTTGCGTGGTGTGGTTTTTACGGGCTTTCCATGGGCCTCGATTGGCCATGTTTGGATCAACACACCCCTCTCGCAAGTGGCCGCTTTGGCGGGTCCTAATGGGCTGACGCTTTTGCTTTTGGCAATGGCGGCTTTACCCGTGGGCTTTGGCTGGCGGGGCTTTGGCTTTTCGGTGCTACTGCTCGGGGTTATTGCGGCCTTTGGCCTTTACCGTTTAAGCCAAGATGAGCCTGTTATTGAAAATGCCCTCACAGTTAGGTTGGTGCAGCCAAATGCCAAGCAGTCTGCAAAATGGGCCCCTGAATTTGCAAACATTTACTTTGAGCGCCAATTAGCCTTTTCAGCCGCGCGCCCACTTCCAGATGTAATCATTTGGCCCGAAACAGCCGTACCCTATAGTTTGCAAGATCCAATTATAGTGGAACGTATGGCACAAGCCGCACAGGGCCGCCCGCTACTTTTTGGTTTTCATCGCTACGCCGACGCGCGTGTGTGGAATAGTTTGGGCCTGATCACGGCTAACGGTGATTTTGAACCTGTTTATGACAAGTTTCATCTTGTACCTTTTGGAGAATATATCCCCTTTGGTGATCAACTTTATGATTGGTTTGGCCTGACTGGTCTTGCTGCTACAGACGGACAAACCTATTCTGCTGGTCCCGGACCTAAGGTGGTAGATTTAGAAGGTTTTGGTAGTTTCTTGCCTCTTATTTGTTATGAAGCGGTATTTACGCAATCCATCCAAAATGCCGCAACACGTCCCAATTGGCTTTTGCAAGTGACGAATGATGCCTGGTTTGGAAATTTCTCGGGGCCGGCGCAACATCTGGCCCAAGCACGCTTGCGTGCCATTGAGCAGGGCCTGCCCATGGTGCGCGTGGCCAATACTGGGTTCAGTGCGATAATTGATCCCAAGGGGCGCATCACGGCGCAAATTCTGCTTAACCAAGCCGCCTATAAAGACGGCACGCTGGCTCAAGCCTTGGCCCCAACGCCCTATTCTCTTTGGGGGGGAGAGATCTTTTTTGCCCTTATTGGATTTTTAATTTTTATCCTTATTTTTGTGCGTTTATCGGTACGCACTTAAAGATGTCTTTTTTGTATTGACGATGCTGAGTGAGTCTTATAGCTAAAATCTGTTCGCAACGGCTTCCTGAAGCGAATGTAATGTGAATTTGGAGCACTATATCAATGAGAAAAAATTATACTTTCACTTCGGAATCTGTGTCCGAGGGACATCCTGACAAGCTATGCGATCGGGTGTCGGATTCAGTTTTAGATGCATTTTTGTCGCTTGAGCCAAACGCGCGCGTCGCATGTGAAACCTTTGCTACAACGAGCCGAGTGATCGTTGGGGGTGAGGTTGGTCTGACAGACCCTATGGTTTTAGCCGATACGATGGGGAAAATCGATACGATCGTGCGTGATTGCGTTCGCGATATTGGTTATGAACAAGACCAGTTTCACTGGAAAACCCTTGAAGTGCAAAATTACCTGCACAAACAATCGGCTCATATAGCACAAGGCGTTGATAAAAATGGCGCCGGTGATCAGGGCATTATGTTTGGCTATGCCTGCCGTGAGACTGAGGCTTTGATGCCTGCACCCATTCAATATGCCCAGGCAATTTTGCAACGTTTGGCCGTCGCACGCAAATCAGGTGAGGCTCCAAGCTTGCGCCCTGACGCCAAGTCCCAGCTTTCGGTGCGCTATGAGGATGGCAAACCAGTCGAGGTGACCTCGATTGTGCTTTCGACACAGCATGAAAGCGAAGATCAAAGCTCAGACGATATTCGCGCGATTGTCGAGCCCTATATTCTTGAGGTTCTGCCTAGAGGTTGGATCACGCCCAAGACCGAATGGTGGGTCAATCCAACTGGCACGTTTGTGATCGGTGGGCCTGATGGCGACGCGGGGCTTACGGGGCGAAAGATCATCGTTGACACTTATGGCGGGGCAGCTCCTCATGGCGGCGGGGCTTTTTCAGGCAAGGATCCAACCAAGGTTGATCGCTCAGCCGCTTATGCTGCGCGTTATTTGGCCAAAAACATCGTGGCCGCAGGTCTGGCCGATCGCTGCACTTTGCAGGTTTCTTATGCGATTGGCGTTTCAAAACCTTTGTCAATCTATGTTGATACGCATGGCACGGGCCAGGTTGACGATGCTTTAATTGAAAGTGCCGTCTCAAAAGTGATGGATCTGAGCCCGCTGGGTATTAGGACCCATTTGGATCTGTGCAAGCCCATCTATGCGCGCACGGCCGCTTACGGGCATTTTGGCCGTGAACCGCAGGCTGACGGTGGCTTCAGCTGGGAACGTATTGATCTGGTTGAAGCGTTGAAAAAGGCGGTTTGATCCGCTATGGCGGGGCGGCAATGCCCTGCCGCTTATGGAATTTATTATGACCAACGACGAAACAGCCCCGATACTTGAGCGGCGCAACTTTTATGGGCGACGTGCTGGCCATACTTTGCGCCCCTCGCAAAAGATCTATTTGACCGAAGATCTGGAAAGCCTGCGCCCGCGCGGCGTCACGATGGAGGAAAACCCAGGCCGCCTTCCGCTTGATTTCAATACATTGTTTGACGCGCCTAAAGAAATCTGGCTAGAAATCGGCTTTGGCGGGGGCGAACATATGGTGCATATGGCCGCGCGCTATCCCGACATTGGCATTATTGGCTGCGAACCCTACATAAACGGCGTGGCCATGCTTTTGGGCAAAATCCGGGCGGTGGCGGTGCAAAATCTGTCGGTCTATGCGGGCGATGTGCGCGATATGTTTGATATTTTGCCGTCTAATAGTCTTTCAAAAGCCTTTTTGAATTATCCGGATCCATGGCCCAAAAAACGCCATCACCGCCGCCGCTTTGTGACACAAGATCACCTGTATCCCTTGTTCGCAGCGCTCAAATCAGGGGCTGAGTTTCGCATTGCTACGGACATTGAAGATTATGTGCGCCAAGCGCTTGAAGAAGTGCCGCAGGCTGGTTTTCACCTGGTTCTCTCGTCAGATCAGCCGTGGGAAGATTGGATTTCCACAAGATACGAACAAAAAGCCCTGCGCGAAGGCCGCGCCCCTCATTATCTGACTTTTCAAAGGCCCTGAGACCACCTGCCAGCCCTAGACCAACCAGAATTGCAAGGCTATAAGGCGCTATGATGCAAAACAGATCGATCTTTCCGCGAATTATTTGCCCGGCGGCATTATAACGCCGTCGGGATTGTTTTGCCCTTTTAAAAAATTTGCGAAGGACCGCCCCATGAGCGCCGAGACCCCCGATTATAAAGATACTGTCTTTTTACCACAAACCGATTTCCCTATGCGCGCTGGCTTGCCTGAGCGTGAACCCAAATGGCTCGAAATGTGGAGCGAGATCGGCGTTTATGACCGTTTGCGCGAAAAAACAGGCCGTTCTAGCTTTACCCTGCATGATGGCCCCCCCTATGCCAATGGCCATCTGCACATCGGCCATGCGCTGAATAAAATTCTTAAAGATATGGTAGTGCGCTCGCAGCAGATGATGGGTAAAGACGCGCGCTATGTGCCAGGTTGGGATTGTCATGG
>DPZQ01000232.1 GCA_003536295.1 Rhodobacter sp.
GCGGGCACAAGTTGGCTTGATCCCGGAAAACGCGATTGGTCCGATGACTGTTTGCAAGCTACGGGCCTGACACGGGCACAAATGCCCCGCTTGGTCGAGGGGGCCGAAGTCTCGGGACAGCTGCGCGATGTTTTGGCCGAACGCTGGCGTCTACCCAAATCGGTGATTGTCGCGGGCGGTGGTGGCGATAATGCCGCCGCAGCCGTGGGCGTGGGCGTGGTGCGTGCGGGTGAAGCTTTGGTGTCTTTGGGAACATCGGGGGTGTTATTTGCCGCCAACGACCGTTATCAACCTGCTGCCGAAACAGCCGTCCACAGTTTTTGTCACGCCGTTCCAAACACATGGCACCAAATGGGCGTGATCTTGTCTGCGAGTGATGCTTTGAATTGGTATGGCAACTTTGTTGGGCAAGATGCCCAAATGTTAACGCAAGAACTAGGTGTCCTAAAGCCTCCTACAAAAACAGCGTTTCTACCCTATTTGGGCGGCGAGCGTACGCCGCTAAACTCAGCTCTCGTACGGGGCGCTTTTGTCGGGCTCGAGCATGCTACTGACCGCGCAGCAGGCACCCGCGCCGTTCTTGAAGGGGTGACCTACGCTCTGCTGGACTGTAAAAATGCCCTTGCTGCCACGGGCACAAAACTGGACAGCTTGATTGCAGTCGGAGGTGGGGCAAATTCGACGTATTGGCTTTCGGCCATCGCTACGGCCCTGGATATCGCCGTAAAAGTCCCTGAGCAGGGTGATTTTGGTGCGGCCTATGGTGCTGCACGGTTAGCTATTATGGCGGACACTGGTCAGGGTAGCGAGATCGCAACTGAACCGCCGATTTCTGCGGTAATCGAACCTGTTTACGAGCTTACCCAAGCTTATGCTGCCGGCTATGATCGTTTTCGTGCAGCGCAATCAGTGATTTTAACACTTTAATCCAAAGGTTCTTAGATGACCGACTTTTTTGCCAATATCCCGACCATCACCTATGAGGGGCCCAGCTCGACCAATGAATTCGCCTTTCGTCATTATAACCCTGACGAGGTGATCTTGGGCAAACCGATGGCGGAGCATTTGCGCTTTTCTGTTGCCTATTGGCATTCTTTTGCATGGCAAGGCGGCGATCCATTTGGGGGCCAAACCTTTGAGCGCCCTTGGTTTGGCGATGAGATTGGGCTGGCCAAACTTAAGGCTGATGTGGCCTTTGAGATGTTTGATATTTTGGGTAATCCTTTTTACTGTTTTCATGATGCCGATGTGCGTCCTGAAGGTACGACCTTTGCCCAGTCACAACGTAATCTAGAGGAAATGGTTGATTATCTGGCTGAAAAACAACAAAGCCATAAGGCCAGACTTCTATGGGGCACGGCAAATCTTTTTAGCCATCGCCGCTTTATGTCGGGGGCGGCCACCAATCCTGACCCTGATATTTATGCCTATGCCGCCGCCACCGTGCAGGCCAATATGGATGCTACCCTTAAGCTTGGTGGGCAAAATTATGTGCTGTGGGGCGGGCGCGAAGGTTATGAGACATTGCTCAACACTGACCTTGCCGCTGAGCGCGCCCACGCGGGCCGGTTCCTACAACAAGTAGTTGAATATAAATATAAAATTGGATTTAAAGGCGCGATTTTAATCGAGCCAAAGCCGCAAGAGCCTAGCAAACACCAATATGATTATGATGTGGCGACTGTCTATGGCTTTTTAAAAGATTTTGATTTGGAAAAAGAAGTGCAAGTGAATATCGAACAAGGTCACGCTATTTTGGCGGGTCACAGTTTTGAGCATGAGATCGCGCTTGCCACATCGCTTGGGATATTCGGATCGATTGATATGAACCGCAACGACTATCAGTCGGGGTGGGACACCGATCAATTTCCAAATAACCATGGCGAAAAAGCCTTAGCTTTTTATGAGATTTTGCGAGCAGGTGGTTACAAGACAGGTGGCACTAACTTTGATGCCAAATTGCGCCGCCAATCATTAGACCCGCAAGACCTTATCTTGGCGCATGTGGGTGGGATGGATACGTGCGCGCGCGCCCTCAAGGCGGCGGTAGCACTATTTGAGGATGGAGCGCTTGAGGAGGCACGCGCCAAGCGCTATGCGGGGTGGAAAAGTCCCGAGGCGAAAGCCATGCTTTCAGGATCACTTGATCAGGCGGCGCAAAGGGTGCGCGATCAGGGCGTGAACCCTGTGCCAAAATCAGGCGGGCAAGAGCGTTTGGAAAATCTTTGGAACCGTTTCATTTGATCGCACTTGATATGACGGGTGCGCACCTTATGTTTGTAGGGACAGGCTAAGGAAGAAAAATGCAAAAGATTCAAACGCAAGGGCTGCATCACATCACCCTTATGGGGGCCGATCGGCAAACCTCGATTGATTTCTGGGAAGGCGTGCTAGGCATGCCTTTTATTTTTGAACAACCCAATCTTGATAAGCCTTCAGAGGGGCATCTTTATTTTGATCCTGGTGATGGGCGGTTGATTACGATTTTCACCAATGAAGACCTAAAACCCGACCACAGCCGCACCTCAACCGACCAAGGGGCTGTGCATCACATTGCCTTTAACGTCAGCGCCGCAACCTTTGGCCTTGCGGTCGAGCGGTTGAAAACCCGAGGCGTGGCGGTCACAGGGCCAAAAGATCGCGGCTTTATGAATTCGATCTATTTCAAAGACCCGCTGGGCCTGATGATTGAGCTGGCCTGTTATAAGTTTGAACCGCCCCAAGGTATCACCCATGCGGCGGTTTTGATGGCGGCCCATAAGTTACGCGTTGCCAATGGGGATGATCATATTATGGACAGCCACCTTGCCGACGCAATCGAGGGGCTGGTTCTTGCCAGTCAAGCCAGCCTGTCGCAAGACCGTAGCCCCAAAAATCCATTTAACTAGCGCGCGGTGACCATTTCGGTGGGCAGGCCCGCCTCTGTCCAAGCGGTAAAGCCCCCGCCAATATGGGCTACATTTTCAAGCCCCATATCGGCAGCAGTTTTTGTTGCCAAGGCCGAGCGCCAACCCGATGCGCAGTAAAAGATAAACTGCTTATCAACCGCAAAAACCGCCTTGTGATAGGGGCTTTTGGGGTCGATCCAAAATTCCAACATACCGCGCGGGCAGTTAAAAGCACCGATGATGCGACCTTCCCGTTCAAGCTCCCGCCGGTCGCGCAAATCGATGATTTGAACGTTTTCGGGCGGCAAGGTGCTGACCTCGGCGGGAGTGAGGGTAACAATTTCTGCCGAGGCTTGGGCGATAAGCTCTTTGATGCCGATTTTCATAACCGCTCCTACAATGGGGTGATGCGATAGCCTGATCGCGGGAAATGTACCTGCAGCGCTCCAAGATCGGCACTTTGAAGTGCTAGGGTCACACGATGGGTATCAAAGCTGGCTACCGTGCCAGTAACGGGTGTTTCGCCCGCATCAACATCGGGGCAGATCGTAACCGTTTTTCCAAGGGTTAAGCCCTGGTGATCGCTGTCGCTTGGGGGTAGCGGCTTTGGGGAGGCACTTGCCGCGATGGCCAGCGCCTCTGATCCGCTTAGGGTAGACATATGCCCGTGGCCGATGGCTTGAATGCGCCCCTCCCAAGCGCAAAGATGCGTAAACGCTCCCAAAAACTTCGGCCCTTGGTCCCAGCGGCCCCGTAAAAACCAAATCAGATGGTAAAGATGCGCATCAATCTGCGCAGGCGCTTCGCCTGAAAGATAGCCGCGCCCATCGGCCATTTGCGCGTCAATCTCGCTGAGGTAGGCGGCCATTTGCGCCACCAAATGCGGCAATTCGCCATTGGCTTTTTGCAGAGCCTGCACCCAGTCAGGCCCCAAATAAAGTCGCCCGCGATCTTGGGCAAACTCAGGCGGTAAAGTGGCCACGCCTGAACCAAGTACGATCTTGACCGTATAGGTGAAAAGCTGCTCATCAATCAACCGGCCCAACATCCATAAAAATGCGCCGTCTTTTGTTGGAAAAAACGAAGGTGTAGGGAAGCGTTGTTCAAGCTCATTGATGATACATTGGCTGTCACAGTAAATATCAGCACCAATTTGCATAACAGGCGTGCGCCGATAGCCCCCCGTTAGCGGCAAAAGCAACGGTTTGGGCGGCAAGCGCGGGATTTCTACCGAGTGCCAAACCAACCCCTTAATCCCCAAAGCCACCCGCACCTTTTCGGCAACGGGCGATTGAGGGTAATTGTGCAAAATAATCTGATCTTGTGACATGGGCGCTTCCTTCTTTAAACTCTACATTTGGGACATTTCTTCCTAAAAGCAAGGGTGAAGCGACTTGCCAAGTCTTATGAGCTTTGACACGATCACCAAAGCTGCTTCCCTTGTTAGAAAGTCATCATGTCAGAGCCCCGAACCGATCATGTCACCACCCACCAGGCAGAAGACGATGCCCGTAATGATGCGCTTATGATCTATGTAAACGGTAAAATCACGCCCAAGGCCTTGGCCACTGTGTCGGTTTATGATGCGGGGTTTATGATGGGTGACGGCGTATGGGAGGGGCTGCGCCTTTATAACGGGGTTTGGGCCTTTTGGGACGAACATCTTGATCGCTTGTTTGAGGCGGCCAAGGCCATTGATCTTGATCTAATACTTGACCGCGACGGTTTTAAAAAAGCGCTTTTAGACACGCAAGCGGCCAATGGCATGGCCAGCGACGCCCATGCCCGCCTGATGTTGACGCGCGGCATCAAGAACCGCCCTTTTCAACATCCAAACCTGTCGACCCAAGGGCCGACTATCGTCATCATCATGGAACATTCGTTGCCAAAAATCCCGCGTCCCATTACTTTGGCCACGGTACCACATTTGCGCGGCTTGCCTATGACGCAAGATCCTAAGCTGAACTCGCATTCCAAATTGAACTGCATTTTGGCCTGTATCGCCGCCCAAAAAGCCGGCGCGGATGAGGCTTTGATGCTAGATGTGCATGGATTTGTGAATACGACTAATGCGTGTAATTTCTTTATTGTGAAAAAGGGCGCGGTTTGGACCAGCACGGGCGATTACTGTATGAACGGCATTACGCGGCAAAAGGTCATTGATCTGTGCCGGGACAATGATATTCCTGTTTATGAGCGTAACTTCTCGCTTGTCGATACTTATAGCGCAGATGAGGCATTTTTGACCGGCACCTTTGGTGCTCAAACCCCTGTTTCGCAAATTGATGGTCGACAAATTAGCACGGGCACAATGGGCCCTGTGACCGAGCGTCTGCGTGGCCTTTATAAAGATCTGATCGTCCGTCACGGCGCAGGTCGGTGATGCTACAAAAAGCAAAAACAATCGCCATGTGGTCGGGTCCGCGCAATCTGTCAACGGCTTTGATGTATTCTTTTGGTGCGCGCCGCGATTGTGCGGTTTGGGACGAGCCGTTCTATGCCGCCTATCTGGCCCAAACAAACATTGATCATCCGATGCGTGTGCAAATCCTAAAAGCGCATGAGACGGACCCCGAGCTGATCGCCCAAGCCTGCGCCCAAAGGCCAAACGACGACCAGCCGCTTTTTTACCAAAAACACATGACCTTACATATGATCAAAGAGTTTGACCGCAGCTTTATGCGCCAGTGCGACAATGTGTTTTTGATCCGACACCCTGCTTTGGTCGTGGCCTCTTACGCGAAAAAACGTGAAGGACCCAATTTGGATGATATCGGATTCGTGCAACAGGCCCAGCTTTTTGACGAGGTGACAGATTGGCTTGGTCATCGGCCCTTGGTTATAGACAGCCAAGATATTTTGACCAATCCGAGACAAACCTTGAGCCGACTGTGCGCCGCTTTGGATATTGAATTTGACCCGGGAATGCTTGCTTGGCCGCAAGGCGGCCATAAGGATGATGGTGTTTGGGCCCCGCATTGGTATGGTGCGGTGCACCGGTCGCAGGGATTTGAGGCGCCAAACGCTATGGAGCCAAAGCTGGCCAAACCCTACGATGACTTAGTGGCCCAAGCCTTGCCCCATTATCAAGCTCTTGCGGCCTATAAACTTTAAAGCCGACCTTAAAGGGGCGGCTTTAAAGGGTCTATGGCATGAAAAAGCTATTTCTTAACCCGCGTATTGCGAGTCGCTATGAGCTTGAGACGCAGGGCGTTTAGGTGAATAAAACCTGCCGCGTCTTTTTGGTCGTAAGCGCCCGCATCCTCTTCAAATGTGACGTGTTTTTCCGA